>NZ_JAGRQY010000081.1:0-18145 GCF_018223905.1 Klebsiella sp. 28 | reverse complement strand
TAAAAAACACACGTGGAATTTAGGTTAGACTATAAATAGAAAAAGGTGTTTTGACAATGACAGAGATTATCAAAGATTTATACCAATTTACAGAAGTAATGGAGCCGATTAAGCTTTCAATGCACCAATACTTATTGATGACAAATGAGCCTGTTCTCATTCAGACCGGAGCCGTATCACAAGCGCAAACTACCATTCCTAAGTTGCAAGAGTTGCTCGGTGAACGCAAAATAAAATACATTCTAATTTCTCATTTTGAATCAGACGAATGTGGCGGACTTGCTTTGGTTCTCAAAGAACATCCCGAAGCTGTCGCGGTTTGTTCCGAAACCACAGCAAGACAACTGATGGGGTTTGGTATTACTAACAATGTGCTTATTAAAAAGCCGAATGAAATATTTGCCGGAGATGATTTTGAATTTCAAACTATCAGTTACCCATCTGAAATGCATATGTGGGAAGGACTTTTATTTTTTGAAAAGAAACGTGGTATTTTCTTTAGCAGCGACCTCATGTTCGGCATGGGTGAGAATCACGGACAAGTTATCGAAAGCAGTTGGGACGCAGCGGTAAAATCAAGCGGCGCAGATACATTGCCCAATCAAGAATCCGGACAAAAGCTATCCTCGGATTTGAGTGAGATTGAACCTAAGTTCGTTGCTTCCGGTCATGGGTTTTGCATTACGATTGTAGGATAAATCAAGCAAATAGACCTTGCAAAATAAGCATTTGCAAATATACCACTTCATAAAACCGTATACTGTAATTATCAAGATTTTGAACGATATTGAAAAACAGTAACTTAAAGGCTCGATATATTTATAATATATCGAGCTTTTTTCATGTCTAAAAACTTGGGGGTATATAGTGAAAAATACCGTCCCAACGTCCCAAAGGCTGATAAGTAGGCGCATTATATGGGTAATACTGAAGTTCCCTGTCAGCTATTTTTGGTACGTTTATAGCAGCGTAGATTGTCAGTAAATAAACCGGGCATGTCTTCAACAATATTCGAAAGATGTGCTGATAACTGACGAGAGCTGAATATGTCTAAAGTTGTTACCTTTAACCGCACCGGTGGTCCGGAAGTTTTGGAAATTGTCGATATGGAGGTGCCCGCACCAGCAGCGGGTGAAGTTCAGATTCGCGTACATGCTATTGGTCTTAATCGTGCAGAAATCATGTACCGCAACGGCCAATATGTTATTGAGCCGGAATTTCCGGCACGTCTTGGTTATGAAGCGGCTGGCGTTGTGCAGGCCGTAGGTGAGAATGTTGAGGCGTTTACCACTGGCGATCTGGTCAGCGTAATCCCTTCGTTTATGTTTAATGAATACGGCATGTACGGCGAACTGGTCAATGCACCTGTGCACGCTGTTGTGAAGCATCCTGAAAATCTTTCCTTTGAGGAAGCCGCTGCAAGCTGGATGATGTATGTCACTGCATATGGCGCGCTGGTTGAATATGGCAACCTTCAGGCTGGGCAGAATGTTGTGATCCGCGCAGCATCAAGCAGCGTAGGACTGGCTGCCATACAGATTGCTAACATGCTGGGTGCTAAACCCATTGCGCTTACCCGAACTGCCGAAAAAAGAGACATGCTTCTTAAAGCGGGTGCCGCCACTGTTATCGCTAGCGCTGAGCAGGATATGGTTGCGGAAATCAATCATGCGACAGATGGCATGGGCGCCCATATTGTTTTTGATCCTGTCGGTGGGCCGGACGTGGCAAAACTGACCCAGGTGATGGCACCGCAAGGGATGTTCTTCCAGTACGGCGAGCTAGACAGCCGCGACCTGCTTGTGCCTGTCTTTGATATTCTCGGTAAGCATCTCACGCTGCGTGGATATGAGCTGTTTGAAATTACGACGGACCCTGAAAAAATGGCACGCGCAAAATCCTTCGTCACCGAAGGGTTACGTTCCGGCAAACTGAAACCTGTCATTGATAAAACATTCCCGCTTGAGGATATTGCGGATGCACAGCGCTATATGGAAGCAAATGGACAGGTTGGCAAAATCGTTGTAGTGGTTGAGTAAACCTCAAACCCACTAACCTTCACCCAGAGGAGCTGGTGTGAAAGGTGAAGCGGAGGGCCATACGCTGCAGATCAGGATTCAGCGGTGCAGGCTTTTCTGACCTAAAGGGAAGAGGGGGGCACACTCTGCTTCAGTGGGGGTAGCTAATCACCTCAAATTGTTTGATACAAGGGGTGGGGGCGCCGATGCGGGTGACAACGGTATCTCTGCCGCAGCCATAAAATCGATGAAGCAACGTATTCGCGATGACAGATAGCGGCTGGCGGGCCACAGGACCGAGAAATGCCCTTCCTTCACGCAACAGCCGGGCAACACCTCCTGCAGGCGTCCCTCATCCATTGCCTCGCGCACGACAAAATCAGGCACATAAGCGATGCCCATCCCCGCCGCGCTTAAGCGAATGGCGGCCTCAATGTTATTGACCGTCATCACGGCAGCGGACCTGAAATCTCCCGTCAGTCGCATACCGCGCAGTTCCCAGGGCTGGATCAGCCCCGTCGCGGGGAAGCGGAAAAAAATGCACTTGTGCGCCGCTAATTCCGCTGGTGAGCCGGGAACGCCGTATTCCGCCAGATAGGTCGGACTGGCGCAGAGCACAAAACGAAAGCCCCCCAGCTTTCTGGCGATCAAGCGGGAGTCCGCTAATTCACCGCTGCGGATAGCGACATCAACTCCTTCATCGATCAGATTGACCAGCCGGTCGCTAAAGTCGAGATCCAGTTCAACCTGCGGATAAAGACGGCTAAAGGCGGTGAGGGCGGGGAGTAACAGGCGGTAGCCAATGACGGGCAGTGAAATCCTCAGTTTGCCGGTGGGCTGTGAGAGACTGCTGGTCAGCTCAGACTCGGCCTCCTGGATCTGCTCCAGGATACTCTGGCAGCGCGTCAGAAACGCGGCCCCCTCTGCCGTCAGGCTGACGTTTCTGGTGCTGCGGTTGAACAGCCGGACCCCCAGTTTATGCTCAAGCCGGGCGACATTCTTACCCACCGCCGAGGCAGATATGCCCAGCAGCCTGGCGGCCTGAACAAAGCTTAGCGTTTCGGCGGTGCGGACAAAGGACGTCAGCGAGGTGAGGCTGTCCATCGATTATAAACCTTATGTCTCTTAAGAAGATATTTTCAGTCTATTTATCGGCAATAACATCCGCAATAGGATGGCGACAGTTTATTCATTCCTTGCCGACTGATGAGGGCCGCCCGATGTTACTCCCCGCCAGAACACCTTCCCGATACGCCAGCGCCCTGGCCGCGCTTTCTGTCTTTATGGCGGCCTTGCTGCTGCCGTTAAGTTTTACCGGCGGCGTCATGACCACCCCCGCGATACAGCAGTCGCTGGGCGGCTCTCCCGCTGCGCTGTCGTGGCTGACCAATGGCTTTATGCTGACATTCGGCAGCTTTTTGCTGGCCGCAGGGTTGGCGGCGGATGCCATCGACAGAAAACGTATTTTTATCGCCGGCGCCGCGCTGTTTTGCCTGAGCAGCCTGCTGTTTTGTCTGACGCACAATCTCTTCCTGTCAGGCGTGTTGAGGGCGCTGCAGGGCCTGGCCGCGGCGATGATTTTAGCCAGCGGCAGTGCGGCGCTGGCCCAGCTGTATGATGGCGCCCAGCGGACGCGGGCATTCAGCATCCTGGGCACGGTGTTCGGCATTGGCCTGGCGTTCGGTCCGCTGCTGATCGGCTTCATGATCGACGCGGTGGGTTGGCGCGGCGTATACGCCCTGTTTGCGCTGCTCTCGGCAGGGGTTCTGCTTATAGGCCTGGTATCTCTGCCTGCGGCAGAAAAAAGCGAGCCGCGGACACCCGACAACCTGGGCTTATCCCTGTTTACGCTGGCCCTGATGCTGTTTACAGCATCGCTTATGGTCATTCCGGCCCGCGGTTTTTTATCCCTGACCACGCTGGCCTTGCTCATCGCGTCGGGGGGGCTGTTCGTGGCGTTTGTCGTACGCTGCCGGAGGGTGAACAACCCGGTGCTGGAACTCTCCCTGCTGCGTCATCCGCGTTTTGTCGGCGTACTGTTGTTGCCTGTCGCCACCTGCTGTTGCTACGTGGTCCTGCTGATTATTGTTCCACTGCATTTTATGGGCGGAGAGGGGATGAGTGAGTCGCAGAGCGCACTGTATCTGATGGCGCTGACCACGCCGATGCTGGTTTTCCCATCCGTTGCGGCCCTGCTCACCCGCTGGTTTTCACCGGGGCAGGTGTCCACGGCGGGACTGATGATGGCCTCCGCCGGGTTGCTGTTGCTGGGCGATGCTTTTCACAGTAACCACCTCCCGCAGCTGGTGCTGGCGCTGATCCTCTGTGGGGCGGGGGCGGCGCTTCCCTGGGGACTGATGGATGGCCTGGCGATATCCGCTGTGCCGGTCGCCAAAGCCGGTATGGCGGCAGGCCTGTTCAACACCGTACGCGTTGCCGGCGAGGGGATCGCCCTGGCGGTCGTCTCCGCGGTATTAACGGCAAGCAATACCCTGACCCTGCAGAGTCGCGTTCACGGGTATGCCCCCGAGGTGATTCACCGCGCCGCAGGCTGGCTGGGGGCCGGCAATATGCCGCAGGCGGCTGCGCTTTTGCCTGATTTTTCCCTCCGGGTGCTGCGCGAGAGCTATGACTCTGCTTATACGCTACTGTTTAGCGGGCTGGCGATCGTCACCCTGCTGTGCGCCCTGATGATCTGGCTGACGTTATGCCGGAAGGGGGGCGCTATCCAAACCCGCAACAGCGGATCCTGACCCCCATGACAGCGCATTGGCGTCACGCTCCCGGCAACCGCCTTTCCCGGTCTGCTCAGCGAACCGGGATTGTCATTGTTTCGCTGACGGAACAGGGCGGCCATATGCGCCGCTCCGGCAGCGGAAACTGTGTCTCACAGGCGGCGGTATGGCGAGTGATACGGACCGGATTTATATCGAGATCCTGGAAACGGTGCTGATGGCTACCCTGGATCCTGATTTGTGGAAATCGGCGCTGCAGAAACTGGCGTTTCTCACCGGCAGCGCCTTGATGGAGTTGTTTAACGTCAAGCCCGCCGAAAACGCAGTGGCGGAGCTGCTGGTGCGGGGCATGACGCCTTACATCTGGGCGTATCTATCGCCACGATCGGAACCCACCTTAGCGCCCTGTACCAGAAAACCCATACTCGACATCAGGCAGAGCTCCTGCTGATTCTCCGCGTAATCGACGGCGAATGGTTTCGCTCGGTCAGGAATGATGGTCGCGCAGGAAAACGGTCAGCACCTCTTTCGGCGGCACGCCGCCGCATTCGCCAATCATCCAGCCCACCGCCCCACGGTGATAGGCGCCGTGAAAGAGCATGTGGTTCAGCATCTCCATCGCGGTCATATTGCCGTCGCCGCCGTCGACAAATTTGAAGGCGATACGTTCGTGGAAATCGGCGGGGGTCATGGCGCTGACGTACTGAATGTATTCGTCCGTACAGGCGGTCATGGCCGTTTCCAGCTCATCAACGGTTGGCGTCTCAGGGGTATTCAGCGCGGTGTAGCCGTGCGGCCTGCCGCGCAGATTCGCCCGGAAAATCATATCAACGACATGGATATGGTTCATCAGCCTGATGGTCAGGTGACGCTTTTCGCCATGTACCGTTCCGTCAATCGCGCGGATCGCCTGTAAGGTGGCAAGGTCAATCCAGCGCTTGTATTTCAACAGCGTTACTACTGTGTCTTTGTCCATAGTCGGTCCCGGGTTGGTTGAACCGTTATCATACTGGTTATGCCGGTGAGCCGTCACTCACCGGCATCAGGCACAAAAAAGCCTCGCCGAGGCGAGGCTTTTCAATAAGCAGATGATTTAGTCAAACACACCGTTAATCACGGCGGTGACGATCGCGGTGCTCAGGGCCACCAGCACCAGATCATCGCCGACCGCCCGCCATTCATAGCCCGGATAATAGGGCAGGTCGTTAATCATAGAAGCTGGCAGGGTCTTTTTGGCGATCCCCGGAGGGAGCGGTTTGCCGCGGGCGACATTTTTGGCGATACCCGGCGGCAGCGCCTGATAGCCGACCAGACCGTAGTTCACGGCAAGGGAGCGCGCCCGTGAGAAGCTAATATCGCTGTCGACGTGGTCGGGCTTGCCGTAGTTTTTCCGTTTGCCGTGATCTTCAGTGGACTGGCCTTTATTTTGCCCTTTATTGCCATGGTCGCCACTGTTACCGTTGTTACCATGATTGCCGCTATTGCCATGGTTACCACTGTTCCCGTGATTACCACCGCCGTTGCCATTGCCATTACCCGGGTTGGCATACGCTGGCGCGGCCATGACGGCAAGGGAAATAACCGCCGCCAGTGCTGTTTTGAGAGTGCGACGCTTAAGCATGATGTTGATACCTTAACAGGGAGTACACGCTTAAAAAATAAGATAAAGCTATACCCCAGGCAATCTCATGTTGTCTTATTTTTTTGCCCTTATTTAATTAGCGGCGGGAAAAGGGTAGCGGGACGCGGACGAGCAATTCCATTGCTGCGTTTTGACAGACGGGCGACCGCGCCCCGCTAAATATCTTGCCGGGAGGATCGCTCCCGGGCGTGGAGAAAAAATGCCCGAAGCCATTGGGCAAAAGAGTACAAAGATGTTCCGCTTCATTTATCGCGCGTCTCACAAGACGGGGCGGATAGTAAATCCTGGCGCTGCCGCGCACCATCGGTCGGTTGTTTAGAAATAAATAACCCCATCGACCGCGCTCAGGATGCGACCCAATGACAGGCGACCCGATGGCCCGGGGCCACCTCGCGCAGCGCCGGAGGCTCTCTGCGGCAACGTTCGCTGGCCAGCGGGCAGCGGGATGAAAAGCGGCAGCCGGCGGGGGGATTGGCCGGATCCGGGATCTCGCCTTGCACCAGCGCCTGCGGTTCGCTGTGCGGGTCGAGGGTCGGCACCGCAGCCATCAGGGCGCGGGTATAGGGATGGAGGGGGCGGCTGAACAGCGCATCGCGGCTGGCGCTTTCCACCAGTTGCCCGAGATACATCACCGCCACATCGTCACATAAATGCTCCACCACCCCGAGGTCGTGGGAGATAAACAGAAACGTGACGCCGCGGTTGTCGCGCAGGTCGGAAAACAAATTGATGATCTGCGCCTGAATCGACACATCAAGGGCCGAGATGGGTTCATCGGCGACGATAAAATCCGGGTTGAGGATCAGCGCCCGCAATGAGCTATATGACCGGGTGATCGACGTGATGAAGACGCTTCCCGCGTCAGTTCTCCGGCGGCCAGCGTCAGCGGATCGGTATTGCCCGGNNGGTCATATAGCTCATTGCGGGCGCACAGTTTGTGCTGCAGCATGGCTTCGCCAATCGCGTCGCCAATACGCAGCCGCGGGTTCAGCGAGCTATAGGGGTCCTGAAACACCAGCTGCATCCTGGGCCGGATAGCGCGCAGGGCAGGCGCGGTCAGGTCGGCCAGCTCCTGACCGTGAAATTTCACGCTGCCGGCGCTCTTCTCGTACAGGCCAAGCAGGGTCCGGCCGACGGTGGTTTTACCGCTGCCGGACTCGCCCACCAGGCCAAAAATGGTGCCCGGACGGATATTAAAGCTGACGCCGTCCACCGCGCGAAGCTCGCCGGTCTGCTGACCAAACAGGCCGTCGCGTAGCGGAAAATATTTTTTCAATCCATCCACTTCAATGACATAGCGTTCGCTCATGCTGTCACCTCCGCAAATTCGCTATAAAAGCAGGCAGCACGTTGGCGGTCGCCGAGCAGCGGCGGAATCGCCTCCCGGCAGCGCGCCGTCGCCCGCTCGCAGCGCCCGGCAAAGGCGCAGCCCGCCGGCAGGGCTGCCAGATCCGGCACCTGGCCGGGAATTGAGTACAGCCGCCGACGCCGCTCACCGGGCACCGGTCGGGAGGCGATCAGCCCCCGCGTGTAGGGATGCTGAGGATGCCGTAGCACTTCCGCGGTGGCGCCTTGTTCCACAATTCGTCCGGCATACATCACCACCACCTGCTCGGCCATCTGCGCGATCACCCCCAGGTCGTGGGTAATCAGCATCATCGCCATCTGGCTGGCCCGGGCCCGATCCCGCAGCAGGCGTAGGATCTGCGCCTGCACGGTCACGTCGAGCGCGGTGGTGGGTTCGTCGGCGATCAGCAGTTTGGGCCGACAGCTCAGCGCCATGGCGATCATCACACGCTGCAGCATGCCGCCGGAAAGCTGGTGAGGATAGCGGGTCATCAGGCTGTCCCCGCGCGCCAGGCCGACCTCGCTTAACAGCTGGATGGCCTGATGCCAGGCGGCTTTCGGCGTGGCGCCGAGGTGGCGGATCGGCGGTTCGCACAGCTGCTCCCCGATGGTCAACACCGGGTTGAGGGCCGACATCGGTTCCTGAAAAATCATTGCCAGCTGGTGACCGCGCAGATCGGCCATCTGTCTGGCTTTCAGCCGCAGCAGATCGCGGTCCGCGAAGCGGATCTCGCCGCCGTCGATGCGCGCCGTCTGCGGCGGCAGGAGGCCCATCAGCGCCATGGCGGTGACGCTTTTGCCGCAGCCGGATTCACCCACCACGCCAACGGTTTGCCCGGCCTGAATGGTGAAAGAAACCTCCTGCACCGCGCGCACGCGAGAGCGTTCGCCGGCGAAAGAGACGGAAAGATGATTAAAGGAGACTAACGGCGTGGTCATTTCAGCCTCGGTTTCATATTGGGATCCATGGCATCGCGCAGGCCATCGCCCAGCACGTTGATGGCGATCACGGTGATAAAGATGGCGATGCCCGGCGGCATCCACAGCCAGGGGCGACGCTGGAAATCGATCAGGCTGTTAGCGGCATCCATCATATTGCCCCACGACGGCGTCGGCGGCACCACGCCGAGGCCGAGATAGCTTAGCGCGGATTCACTGAGAATGGCGTTGGCGACGGCCATGGTCGCCATCACCACCAGAATCGGAATGGTATTCGGCAGCAGGTGGCCAAACAGCCGGCGACGCGCCGACAGGCCCAGCACCTGGGTGGCCAGCATAAAATCGCGTTCGCGCAGGGAGAGACATTGTCCGCGCACCAGCCGCGCCAGTCGGGGCCACTCCAGCAGGCTGAGCATCACCACCACCATATAAATGCGCGAGTCCGGCGAAAAATCGAGCTCGGAAAGCATCGCCCCGGCGACAATTAACAGCGGTAACCCGGGGATAGTCATCACCAGGTCGGCCACGCGCATGATCAGTTTGTCGGTTAACCCGCCGACGTAACCCGAGAGGGCGCCGAGCAGGTAGCCGAGGCACACCGACATCACCATGGTCAGCAGGCCGATAATCAGCGAGATGCGCCCGGCCAGCAGCAGGCGGGTGTAGACATCGCGACCGAGGAAATCGGTCCCCAGCCAGTGTTCCGCCCCGGGCGGCTGGTTGATGCTCAGGGCGTCGGTGGCATCATCACTCCACGGCGACCAGACGGGCCCCAGCACGCACCACACCGCCATCACCGCCAGCAGGATCAAGCAGAACATGGCCTGCCAGTTACGGCGCAGCTGTCGCCACCCCTGGCGCCAGGGAGAGGGGGTAATGTGCGCCAGCGCCGGGATAGCCGCCTGCCGCTGGCGGCGACGGGAAGCTAAGTAAGACAGGATCATTATGACCTCACCCGAATACGCGGATCGGCCCAGGCGTACAGCACGTCGGCGAGCAGATTCCCGACTATCGTCAGCACCGCCAGAAACAGGGTAAACCCCATCAGTACCGGATAGTCGCGGGCGGCCAGCGAGTCGATATGAATGTGGCCCGCCCCCGGCCAGTTGAATACCTTTTCGGTAATGATCGCCCCGGAGAACAGCCCCGGCAGCTCGAAGCCCAGCAGGGTGATAATCGGCAGCAGGGCGTTGCGCAGGGCATGTTTGAGGATCACCGTGCGCTCCTGCAACCCCTTGGCGCGGGCGGTACGGATAAAATCCATTTTCACCACGTCGAGCATACTGGCGCGCACATAGCGCGTCAGGCTGCCCGCCTGCAGCATCACCAGCGCCAGCACCGGCAGCGCCAGATGGGCAGCCACCTGCAGCACATACTGCCAGCCGCTCTCGTCGCTGCCGGTATTGGTCATCCCGCCTACCGGCAGCCAGTGGAGATCGACGGCGAACCATTTAATCAGCAGCAGGCAGAGGAAAAAGGTGGGGAACGACATGGCGGCAAACACCGCGACGCTCACCAGATGATCAAACCAGGAGCCAGGGCGCAGGGCAGAAACCACGCCCACCGCCAGGCCGATGCCCCAGTAAAAGACCAGCGCGACGCTGGCCAGCAGAAAAGAGTTCCAGATGTACTGGTTGAGCAACTGGCTGACCGGGATCTGATACTGCAGCGAAAAGCCTAAATCACCGCGCAGCAACTGTCCCAGCCAGTGGAGGTAGCGGGTCAACAGCGGCTGGTCGAGGCCGTAGATCGCCTTTAGCTCCGCGGCGCGGGCAGCGGTCAGGGTGATATTGCCATCGATAAAGTCGCCGGGGGTTTTGGCAAACAGCAAAAAAATAATGAAGGAGGCCAGCAGCAGCATCGGCAGCGTTTGCAGCAGGCGCCTCAGGATGAAATTTCTCATGACGGTCTCACATCAGCCGCCGGTTAACCCGGCGGCCAGGGATTTATTTGACGATTTTTACATCCGGCAGGCTGCCGGTCAGGCCGTTGTAGATATCCGGCTTAAAGCCGCTGACGCGGGCGCTGCTGGCGGAAAGGATCTCGCGATAGCCGAGCAGGATCACCGGCGGATCGTCGGCCAGCACTTTATACAGCTGGTGGTAGATCGGCTTGCGCTGTTCGATGTCGAGCACTGCGTTGCCGGCGTTAATCAGCTTATCGACTTCCGCGTTATGGTAGCCGGACTCTTTAGCTTCGCTGCTGTAGAAATCCCATACCCCGTCGTGCGGGTCGTTGAGGGTGCTGGTGCTGAACGAGGCCAAATCGTAATTTCCGGCTTTGCGTTGCGCCATCAGGGCGTTGAAATCCACCACCTGCGGCTTAAGCAGCACGCCGATCTGCCGCCAGTTCTCCTTGGCGATGGGGATCAGCGCATCGTTGAGCACCTTCTTGCTCACCAGCAGGGTCAGCTCCAGGCGCTGGCCGTCTTTGGCGCGGATACCGTCGGCGCCTGGTTTCCAGCCGGCCTCATCCAGCAGCTTTTTGGCCTGTGCCGGATCGTAAGGGTAAGGGTTGACGCCTTCAGCGTTAAAGGCCCAGGAGATCGGCGCGATCGGTTCGATGGCGACTTTGCCGTATCCCTGATAGACCACGTCGATCAGCTTCTGCCTATCCAGGCCGTAAATCAGCGCCTGGCGCACCCGCTTATCCTGTAGCGCCGGGCGATGCACGTTGAATTCCACCTGGCTGTAGTCGCTGGAGCCGTAAAGATTAATATTGGCGAAGCCGAGCATCTTCAGTTGCTCAATATCGTCGGGGCGCGAGGTAAAGGCGTCGTAGTCGGTCTCCCCGGTCTGGAACAGCTGGAAGTTGGTGGACGGATTGGTCACGCGATAGATAAAGCGCGGCGTTGGCGGCGTCCCACGGTAAAAATGGCTATTGGCATGGAAGCGTATTTCCTGACCGGGAATGTATTTGTCGTACACGTAAGGGCCGTTGCCCAGCGGCTTGCCGTGCAGTGAGCGCAGATAGTCGAGATTTCCCCGCTGATACCCTTTGCCGTACCAGGCTTTCGACAGTACAGGCCCGCCAATTTTGGCCAGCGTGGTGGCGCCTGGCTGCGTGGTGGTCACCTGCAGGGTGAGCGGGTCGATGACCTTCAGGCCGCTGACGCTATCAGCCTTGCCGGCTTTGTAGTCCGCCCCGCCGGCGATATTGGCCAGGGTGATGTCGGTATCGCCATCATAGCTGGGGTCGAGCAGGACCGTCAGGGTAAAGGCGACATCTTCCGCCGTCAGCGGTGAGCCGTCGCTGAAGGTGAGGCCAGGGCGCAATTTGATGGTATAGACTTTGTTATCCGGGCTGACCGTCCAGCTCTCCGCCAGTCCCGGGACCAGCTTGCCCTGGCTGTCCCAGTCGATCAGGCGTGAAAAAATGACGTTAGTCACGTTCTCATCCCAGCCGTTGACGAAAAAGTAGGGGTTAAAGATCCCTTGCGGCTCGGAGATCCCGGCCACCACCGTGTCTGTGCGCAGTTTGGCGCTGGCCGGGATCTGGCTGGCGTCAGTGGCCGGGGTGATACCTTCTTTCAGGAGACCCTCAGCAAAGACAGCAGAAGAAAATGCTACCACGCCGCCGAGCAGGGCCACTTTTAGCGCCAGGGCGAAGCGGGTTTGTCTGGTTTTTAATCCTTGTTGTAATCTGGACAAAAGTGCTACCTCATCAAATGATTGCGTGGTTATTTACAATTCATGACGAAAGATAAGAGGCGCACTTCGCCCTGTCTAACACTGAAACGCTATGATTTATAACTAATTATCCTTAGCAAAGGATCGGCAATATAATCCCATTTTATGGCTATGAAGCAGTGGTTTCCGCTGTCTGATGATGGTTGGTCAGCATGCTGTCTGTGACCCAGTTTTTCAATCGCGAGGTTCTGAACAGGCGTCACACCTGCGCGGTATTCGCCGGCTGAAAGGGAACGATGATAGTGGCCCCGTACCGACCACCGTGTAGGGAGTAAGGCTCCCTGGCGGTCAGTTCCGGGCAGACGTTAACGCTCCTTCGCCGCTGGGGGAAGCAGGGAGGGTGCGGTTTCGGTTAGCGGCAACCAGAGCCGCTCGGGGTCATTAAATCCCTCTTCGACAAGGGCATAAAAGCGGCTGGCGTGGAGACCATCGACGAAGGCATGGTTAAACCGCCCGGCCACCGGGACAACGCCATTCTGCAATTTTCCCCAGGTGAGCGCGGGGACCGCCGCGCCGACGGCATATTCCGCATGGGTCATCGAGGTGAAGTGGAGCCATGGCAGACAGCTGGCGCAGATAAAATGCTCGCCATCGACGATGAGCGGCGCCGGGGATGTCTCTCTTGCCGCGACAATCTTCGGCGTAGCCGCGGCGCTGAAGGCGGTGAACTCGGGAGCATTGTCGCACCACACCTGACGGAATCCCTCTCCGACGGTCATCACCGGCGTCATTACTGCCAGACTGTCATATTCAATCACCTCATCGTTCCGCACTCGCTGGCGTAGCTGCGGTACCCCGTTGGCCGCGCGCAGCAGGGCATAGAGCGCGAGCTGAAAAAACGAGACCCGACGGTCCTTCGCACATTCGTACAGGCGCTGCGCCGCTATCGGCACGCAGAGATTAAAGCTGGGGTTGGCGAATTGGCGGTAAAAAGTGAAATGGTCCCGGCGGGGCCAGGATGCGGTGTCGATAATCCGGTAATGTGCCATGGATGCCTCCTGAATACTGGCGTTCTGCTGACTATGCGACGATTTCGATCAGGTTGCCATCGGGATCGGCGATCACCGCCTCATAATAGCCGTCGCCGGTGGTGCGCGGCGGCGAAATCAGTATTCCGGCGGCCCCGGCGCGTTGGGCGATGGCATCGACCTGTTCCGCCCCGCCCACCGAGAGGGCCAGATGCGCCCAGCCGGTATGGTTATTATCCGCGCAGGCCTGCTGCAGGCCAGGCTTGGTCATCAGCTCGATCACCACCTCGTCGTCGATAGTAACAAAATAGGAGGCAAAGCCGGGGTTGGTCTGGCTAAGGTATTTTTCATTGATGCTGGCGGCAAAGAAGTCCACCCAGAAGCGGGCCTGGACGTCGAGCTGTTGGGTCCACAGGGCGAAATGGGCAATTTTCATGGTAAACCTCCGGGCAGGAACGTTGACAACCAGAGCAGGGCAGACGATCATGCTTGCTACTGCTCGGTTTTGATCATTTAAGGATTATATTATGCTCGATTATGCTGCTTTCCCTCAACAGCGACAAGCGCTGATTTGCCAGATCCTGCAGGAAAACGGCAGAGTGGTGTGCGCGGAGCTGGCGGCGCGTCTTCAGGTGTCGGAGCATACCATCCGCCGCGATCTGCATGAGCTCAGCCGCGAGGGATTCTGTAAAAAGGTGTATGGCGGGGCGGTGCTGAGTCTGCCGGAAGCGGGGGATTACAGTCAGCGGAAAGATAAAAACCGCGCGATAAAGCTCAGGATCGCGCAACAGTGTGCCCGGCTGGTGAAGCCCGGCGGCACTATTTTCATTGATACCGGGACCACCAATCTGGCGATGGCCGAGGCGCTGCCCACCGAGCTGGCGCTGACGGTGGTAACGAACTCGCCGGAGATCGCCGCGGTACTGGTGAAAAAACCGCTGTATGACGTGGTGATCCTTGGCGGCCAGGTACAGCGCGCGAGCGGCGGTTGCGTCGGCGCCGCGGCGGTGGCTCAGGTGCAGGGCATGTTATTCGACCAGGGGTTTATCGGCGGCTGCGCGATGGCGCCAGAGTCGGGCCTGACCGGCTTTGACTATGCCGACTGCGAGTTCAAGAAAGCGGTCATTAAACAGTGCAGCGAAATTATTGTTGGTCTGACTTCGGATAAAATTCCGGCAGCAGCGCGGTTTGTGGTGGCCGCCAGCAGCGATATCGATGTGCTGGTGGTGGAAGAGAATATCAGTCGCGAATATCGCGTTGCCTTTCAGCAGCACGATATTCGCATCTATACCGTGTAACCCGCTAGCGGGTGAGGGAGGTGGCGATAAGCCGCAGGCCCAGCGCCCCCAGCACCGTCGCTGTGGCGATGTCGATCCGCCGCTTCAGCCGCAGGTAGACGCGCCGCGGGCGGTCGGCAGACAGCACCAGCGCCACCAGCGAATACCAGCTGACGTCGATCAGAAAGCTCATCAGCGGCACGATGTAATAGAAGGCGGTGGGGATCTGCGCCGGCAGCAGGGCGGTAAAAATTGAGGCGAACACCAGCGCAGTTTTGGGATTGCTGAGCTGAGTATACAGCCCGTCGCGGAAGGTCTTCAGCAAAGAGCGGTTGCCGGCCATCCCGCTGGCGGAAAAGTCCATCGGCTGCGCCGACCCGCGAAAAATTTTATAGCCCAGCCACAGCAGATAGAGCCCGCCCGCCACCTTCAAACCAATAAACAGCTCCGGCACCGCGGTGAGCACCTTCTGCAGGCCCAGCATCGCCATAATGGAGAAAATGGCCGCACCGGCGCCAGTACCGAGGGCGGTCACCATACCGTGCAGACGCGAGCGAGCGACGGCATTGCGCGCGACAAAAATAAAGCTTGGGCCGGGACTGATCACGCCCATGATCAGCACCGCGGCAATGGCCATCAGGCTGGATAGGAACATAGCGACTCCTGTTATGTCCGCCGCAGGCAGGCGGTCGGTAACGTGTGGACGGTTGGAGCAGACAGAGTAGCAAACTGGTTCAGGAAAGCACGTCAAAAAGGTGTGTATTAGACGGGGAGAAGCAGGCGTTGGCGGCGCGCGTTTTCTGCGCAACTGTTTGAATAACGATTCCCATTCTTGTCATCGATGGTAAACTGAATAACTGTGATCTTTGTCATACCGTAATAACTACAGAGAAGAGACACTGCTATGCAACATATCATTGAGGGCTTCCTCAACTTCCAGAAAGAGATCTTCCCCCAGCGTAAAGAACTCTTCCGCAGCCTGGCCTCCAGCCAGAATCCCAAAGCGCTTTTCATCTCCTGTTCTGACAGCCGTCTGGTGCCGGAACTGGTTACCCAGCAGGAGCCGGGACAGCTCTTTGTCATTCGTAATGCCGGGAATATCGTGCCGTCTTTCGGGCCGGAGCCGGGCGGCGTTTCCGCGACCATCGAATATGCCGTGGTTGCGCTGGGCGTGACGGATATCGTGATCTGCGGCCATTCCAACTGCGGCGCGATGAAAGCGATCGCCACCTGTCAGTGCCTTGAGCCGATGCCGGCGGTGTCTCACTGGCTACGCTATGCCGATGCCGCGAAAGCGGTGGTGGAAAAGAAAACCTGGGCTAGCGAAACCGATAAGGTCAATGGCATGGTGCAGGAAAACGTCATCGCCCAACTGAATAATATCAAGACCCATCCTTCGGTGGCGGTTGGTCTGCGCGACCATACCCTGCGCCTGCATGGCTGGTTCTACGACATCGAAACCGGCGATATTCAGGCGCTGGATAAAAACACGAAATCCTTTGTTTCGCTGTCGGAAAATCCGGACGTCTTTTTCGAATAAAGTCTTTCCAGGGCACGGAGGCCCTGCAAACCCTCACCACGTCACGCAAATTTTGCCAAAATGGGCGCCGCTTTGCAGACAGCGGAAGGCCTCCGACTGATTCGCGGCGACAGACCTCTCCGCTTTACGCCGACAAGCCGCAGATAATCCAGCCAATCGGGTATTTATTGCTATCAGGCTCTTTTTGTGCTGAGAGTCAGTATTGTCCGGGATCCGGCGAATGCCGCATGGACCTGCCGGGAAATGTCAGGAAGGGGGAAAAACTAAAGCGCCGTCCAGGCGGCGCTTTAGGAAACGTTTAGGGGCAAGGGTTTATTTGCTCAGTTCAGCCGTCATATGAACACGGTTGTTAAACTGGGCGCTGGTAATTTTATAGGATGCACCCTGTTCTGCGGCCTGGGCGGCAATTTTAGCTTCCGCGCGGTCCAGCGTGGAGGCAGTGGCGCTGACGCTCTGAGCAAAGCTGGCAGCAGAGAACAGAGACAGCGCAGCAACAGCAACGAAAGTTTTGATGAATTTCATGGTCGTATTCCTTAATTTGGTGTCTGATAAAGGGCCTGTTGCCCTGATGTGATAAAGAATACGCTTGATTGCTGGAGCCTAAAATCAAAACAATTTGCGAAACTCTTTCAAATAATATGAATGATTTTCCGCCAGCCTCGAGGCTGCGCGCGGCGGCAGGGTTGCATTAGCCGCTGTGGTCAGGCATCGGAGGTCGGCAGACAGGCGACTAAAAGAGAGCCTGTCGGTCATGAAATGATGAAAATGGCTATGACTGACCAGGCGGAAATTCACTTTAATCCTTTCCAGGCCGTTATAGACCCGCTTGCGATTAATCCCCAGCGTAGCGGCCATTTGATGAACCGACTGACCCTTCATGGTGGCATCAATCATCCGCATCTCCAGGCGGTTGAGCGGGGCTCGTTGACGGAAAGAAACGCTCTGACGTTGGTGACGCGGCACGAGTGGCCAGCGGCGCTCGGCCAGGCAGCGCAGAAGGCGGTTCACTTCACGTACCGCTTCGCGCTGGCTGACCCACAGTAGGGTATCCGCGAAAAAGGCGCGTCCGCGCCTTACGTTGCCGGCTGACGTAAAGCCGATGACCAGGCCCTGAAAGTGCTGAGCGATTTCAGCGGCAGCCAGGTAATCATGATAGTTTTCCAGTGACAAAATAATCACATCCAGCCCGGACAGTTCTGGAAGATGGCTGAGGGGCAGGGAGTGAATAACCTTTAATTCGGGCGCTGTTTTCTGAATATCCCGAAAACACTGGGCGATACCGATATTAAAATAAATATTATTGCTGTGAATTAAAATATTCAACGAATAAACCCTGTTGCTGGCGATGTAAACGGCGCGGGGGGGGGGATTAGCTGCGTACCAGAAGCTTATTCATATCAGCAGGCGAAGTGTTTATATAATTCATCATCCCCGGCGGTTTGTATGAATAAATTTCGGCTACGTAAACGTTATTAATATAATACCCCGCACACTTAACGCGGATGATTAACGCGCTCTCCACGCCAGCCTGGTGTAAGCGAGACTTTAAGCTCTGAATAACCTGCCATAGGCGCTGCGCGGAAGGGCGGAGATTATTTTTTTCCCAAACGTTAATCATTAACTCTTCATCGCTGACCAGACGTTCTCTGCCGTGCGCCAGCAGGTACTCCAGTAAACAGGCCATGGTGCTGCGTAGCTGGACTTGCGTCCGTGTCCCGCGCAGCGTGATAATTTCCCGATGATGCAGGCAGTAGAAAATATTATCCGCTAACTTATAGCCAAGTAGTTTATAGCCTTTAGTCATCCACAACTCCCTGACAAATCCTCTTCTTGCCGGTGCAGAGTACCTGCCCGCTGCTGACTGACCAAGTGAATTTTATCAGTTAGAATAATCAAAACAAATAACCACATAGGCATACACAACTAGAATAAAAATCTGATAATATCGCTTGATTCTGTTGTATTATGCGGTATAGGAAAAGTCTTAATC
>NZ_JAGRQY010000080.1:0-11672 GCF_018223905.1 Klebsiella sp. 28 | reverse complement strand
GCGCCAGCTACTTCCGCGCGGTAGACAGCACCTATCAGTATGGCCTGTCGGCCCGCGGTCTGGCGGTGGATACCTTTACCGATACCCCGGAAGAGTTTCCCGACTTTACGTCGTTCTGGTTCGAAACGGTCAAAGGGGACGCCACGGTGTTTACCGTTTACGCGCTGCTGGACAGCCCGAGCATCACTGGCGCCTACAAGTTCACCATCCACTGCCAGGATACCCAGGTTATCATGGACGTGGAAAACCACCTGTACGCCCGCAAGGATATCAAACAGCTGGGTATCGCGCCGATGACCAGTATGTTCAGCTGCGGCAATAATGAGCGGCGGATGTGCGACACCATCCATCCGCAAATCCACGACTCCGATCGGCTGTCAATGTGGTTGGGCAACGGGGAATGGGTCTGCCGGCCGCTGAATAACCCGCAGAAGCTGCAGTTCAATGCCTTCCAGGACAAGAACCCGCGCGGCTTTGGTCTGTTGCAGCTGGACCGTGATTTCTCCCACTACCAGGATGTGATGGGCTGGTATAACAAGCGTCCCAGCCTGTGGGTTGAGCCGCGTAACCAGTGGGGCAAAGGGGCGGTCAGCCTGATGGAGATCCCAACTACCGGCGAAACGCTGGATAATATCGTCTGCTTCTGGCAGCCGGAAAAGGCGGTGAAGGCGGGCGACGAACTGGACTTCCGCTACCGTCTTTACTGGAGCGCGGAGCCGCCGGTTAGCACCCCGCTGGCGCGCGTTCTGGCCACCCGCACCGGGATGGGGGGCTTCCCCGAAGGATGGGCGCCGGGTGAACACTACCCGGATAAGTGGGCGCGTCGTTTTGCCATCGACTTTGTCGGCGGCGATTTGAAGGCGGCCGCGCCGCGCGGTATTGAACCGGTGATCACCCTCTCCAGCGGGGAAGCGAAGCAGATTGAGATCCTCTACGTCGAGCCGTTCGATGGCTACCGGATCCTTTTCGACTGGTATCCGACCACCGACTCAACCGACCCGGTGGAGATGCGTCTGTTCCTGCGCTGTCAGGGAGAAGCCATCAGCGAAACCTGGCTCTATCAGTATTTCCCGCCGGCAGCAGATAAACGCAACTACGTTGACGACCGGATCATGAAATAACCCTGAGTCACCCGACGCCCGCAGGCAGTCCCTGCGGGCCAGAAGAGAGCGCTATGACCGCAGATATCCCAGCAGTACCTGAGTCGATCCCGGTAACCGACGCGCTGACGCTAATCGCCATTGATGAGCGCTACGTTAGCGACCTGCACCAGCTGGTGGTCAAAAACCAGCGCTGGCTACAGCAGTCGCTCAGTTGGCCCGCCGAGGTGCGCAGCGAAGACGAGACCCGCCGCCATGTGCAGGGCAACGTGATGCTGCATCAGCGGGATTACGCCAAAATGTTTTTGCTGTTTCTCGATAAGCAGCTAGTCGGCGTCCTGTCGTTCAATCAGATCGAGCCGCAGAATAAAACGGCCTATATTGGCTACTGGATCGATGAAGAGCACCAGGGGCAAGGGCTGCTTTCCCGTTCATTACAGGCCTTTATCCGCCATTATGCCGCCAGCGGGCTGGTGCGCCGGTTTGTGATCAAATGCCGGGTGGCGAACACCCGCAGCAACCAGGTAGCGTTGCGCAACGGGTTTGTTCTGGAAGGCTGTCTCCGACAAGCCGAGTATCTGAACGGTAGCTATGACGATCAGAATATCTACGCCCGCATTATTGACCGCGATGAGGCATTAAAGCGCGCCTAACAGCGGCGTGCGGGTGATGTGCTGCTGGCCGTCAAGCGTTTTCGGGCCGCGCAGATGAATGGCCTCTCCCTCCTGTGCGGCAATCTGCACCTCGTCATTGATGGAGACCTGGTGCTCAACGATCACATCGCCGGTGATGACTGTCCGCCCCTGGATCAGCACATCGTCGTCGAGCAGAATCGGACCACCTCGCAGCTGCGCCTCGCCGCCGACCATCGCCCGATGCTTCAGCAGGCAGTTGCCTTCAATCACCGCATTCTCTGCCACCTGCGAACTGTAGCGTACGGTGGGAATGGCATCCTCTCCACGACCGGCGATCAGGCGCGCGTGCCCGTATACCCGGGCGTTATCGCACACCCAGACGTCGTTTTCTTCGTTCCCTTCAAGTCTTGCCTGGTCAAACACTTCCGCCCGATGTTCGACAAACGCATGCTCAACGAAGGCATCGCCGTAGATTTGCGCCTGGTGGAGAATGCGCGAGGCGCTGACGGTGGCTCGCTGATAGATCTGCAGGACTTTGTCGCGATCGGCGGTTAACCCGCGCGCGGCAATCACCTGGCAGTGGGGGAGAAGACGCGCCTCGTCGGCAAGGCGACAATAACCGCGCACCTGGCTCTGCGTAACCGTGACGTTGTCACTGATCTGCGCGTGATGGCTGATCTGCGAGGCGTGAATGCAGGCCCGTCCGCCGATGGTGGCCTCATGGCTGACCACGCAGAACCCGGTTAAGCGGGCGTCGTCGCGGATGCGCGCCCCGGCGAAGACCACGCTGTTGACATCGTAGATCCAGCACTCCCCCTGCTGGCTGAGAGCGCATTCCTCATCCACCCAGCCGCCTTCGCTGCCCGCTTTAACGTCAGCGAAATCAATAAGCGCCACGATCTGGCGCAGGGTGACGCTTTGTTTGCCATGCTCTTCCTCATAACAATACTGCCGGGTCTGTTCGCTGAGACGGTATTTACGCATGGCCGATCCTTATTACTTATGGTTAACATAAACATAGCAAAGATCGCCATAGCGCGCGGGATAAGGTTCCTTTAGAATGCAACTTCAAATTAAATTGATATCATCAATAAAATGAATAAAACGCAAACGCCGCGGCAGGTGCTAAACCTGCCGGCGGGTTATTTTGGCATGGTGCTCGGCACCATCGGAATGGGCTTCGCCTGGCGTTACGCCAGCACCCTCTGGCCGGTCAGCCGCAGCATTGGTGATGGGCTGGTGACGCTGGCGATGGCGATGTGGGTCCTGCTCAGCATGGCGTTTATCAGCCGGGCGATCCGCTTTCCGGCGAGCGTGCTGCGGGAGATGCGTCATCCGGTGAGCAGCAGCTTCGTCAGCCTGTTTCCGGCCACCACGCTGTTGGTGGCGATTGGTTTGGCTCCCTGGTGCCGGCCGCTGGCGATCGGGCTGTTTGTGCCGGGCGTGGCGCTGCAGCTCGCCTATGCCGCCTGGCAAAGCGGTGGGCTATGGCGGGGGAACCATCCTCGCGAGGCCACCACGCCGGGGTTGTATCTGCCGACAGTAGCCAATAATTTTATCAGCGCGATGGCCTGCGGCGCGCTGGGATTTTCCGATGCCGGACTGGTGTTCCTCGGCGCCGGGGTCTTCTCCTGGCTGAGCCTCGAGCCGGCGATCCTCCAGCGTCTGCGCAGCGCAGGCGAGCTGCCGACGCCGCTGCGCACCTCGCTGGGGATCCAGCTGGCGCCTGCGCTGGTGGCCTGCAGCGCCTGGCTCAGCGTCAACGGCGGGGAGGCCGATACCTTCGCTAAGCTGCTGTTTGGTTACGGCCTGCTGCAGCTGCTGTTTATGCTCCGTCTGATGCCCTGGTATCTTCGTCAGCCGTTCAATGCTTCTTTCTGGAGCTTTTCGTTCGGCATTTCCGCGCTGGCCACCACCGGTCTGCATCTCGGCCAGGCCAGGGGAGACGGCTTTTTTCATCATCTGGCGATGCCGCTATTTATTTTTAGCAATCTGGTTGTCGGCCTGCTGCTGCTGCGTACAGCGTTGCTGTTGGTCAGCGGGAAACTGTTGCTCCAGGTCGACCGGGAAACACTCCTGAATAAGAAGGAAGGATCATGACAAAGCGTGACGCGGATTATTTTAGTCAAAAATACAGCCTGACCCGCACCCATTCCGAGGTGCTGCATGCCGCGACGATTGTGCCGCCGGGGCGGGCGCTGGATCTGGGCTGCGGCAACGGGCGTAACAGCCTTTATCTGGCGGCGAACGGCTTCGCGGTGACGGCGTGGGATAAAAATCCGATGAGCGTCAACAATCTGGAAAGTATTCGCGCCGCCGAGCGACTGGATAATCTGCAAACGGCGGTGAAAGACCTCAACAGCCTGAGCTTTGGCGGCGAGTATGACCTGATCCTCTCCACCGTAGTGATGATGTTCCTCGAGCCTGACACCATCCCGGGCCTGATCGCCAATATGCAGCGCTGCACCGCCGCCGGCGGCTATAACCTGATTGTGGCGGCGATGGATACCGAAGACTATCCCTGCACCGTCGGCTTCCCGTTTGCCTTTAAACCTAATGAGCTTCGTGATTATTACCAGGGCTGGGAGCTGCTGAAATACAATGAGGACGTCGGCGAGCTGCATCGCACCGACGCCAACGGCAATCGCATCAAATTGCGCTTCGCCACCCTGTTGGCGCGCAAGCCTGCCTGATTCGCCGCGGCGTGGGAAGCTGAGCATGGCCCGCGCCGCATTCCCCGCCAGAGCCTGGGCAAGACAGAGACCCGTTGCGGCGAAAATGAGCCTGGAAAACCACGCGATACCCCTTTTAAGTGATTATTTATTAACGTAATGTTCAGGCCATCAATATTTATAAATCTTCCTTGACGAAGCCCTTTTTTTGTCACAAAACTAGTGGGTCCTATTTGCTATAACGTCTGCCGAAAAAAAACTGCATTTACAGGGATCTCTCTATGCGTACTCGCGTTTTACTGAAAGTCGCCGCTCTGGCGGGAATATTGGCGTTGACCGGCTGTGCGGCGAAAGTGGCGCAACCGAATCAGTATTCGGGCTTCTTAAAAGATTATTCCAGTTTGAAAGAAACGACCTCTGCCTCCGGCAAGCCGGAGCTGCGCTGGATCGATCCGAACTTCAATCCGGCCAACTATGACAATATCGTTTATCACCCGGTGACCTACTATCCGGTACCGAAGCCGACCACCCAGGTAGGGGAGAAGGCGCTGCAGGATATTCTTAACTACACCAACAAAGAGCTGAAACAGGCTATTTCCGAGCGTAAACCGCTGGCCACTACCGCTGGCAAGCGCAGCCTCATCTTCCGCGGGGCGATCACCGGGGTGGACTCCAGCAAAGAGGGGCTGCAGTTCTATGAAGTGATCCCGGTCGCTATGATTGTCGCCGGCACCCAGGCCGCCACCGGCCATCGTACCATGGACACCGATCTGTACTTTGAGGCGGAGGTCATTGACGCCAGCACCAATAAGCCGGTCATCAAGGTCGTTCGTAAAGGGGAAGGCAAAACCCTGGCGAATGAGAATACACCGCTGACCGTCGATACCCTGAAGCAGGTTATCGATGATATGGCGGTCGACGCCGTTAAATTCGATCCCTCTCAGCGTTAATCGTGCCAGCGCCGTCTGACGACGGCGCTGTTTTTCTTCAGCCTCCTCAGGCCAGCCTTCGGCGCAGCAATAGCTGTTCCGGTTTGGCAAACATCACCAGGTTACCCAGCAGGATCAGCGCCAGCCCGATCACGGCGCTGCTGTGCCAGACATACCCTTCATAGACGGTGGAAATGGATAAGGCGACCAGCGGAAACAGCAGCGTACTGTAGGCGGCTTTGCTGGCGCCGATGCGCCCAACGAGAGTGAAATAGGCGCCAAAGGCGATGACCGAGCCGAACAGCGCCAGGTAAAGCAGGGCGCCCAGATAGCTGACGGTCCATTCTGGCATAAAGTTATCGCCGCGCAGCAGAGCGATTGCCCCCATCACCAGCGTGCCGTAGAGCATCGCCCAGCTGTTGGTGGTCAGCGTTTCCAGCCCGCGGCGCTGGTGGCGAATACTGAACATATTGCCGAGCGAAAAACCGTAGGTACCCAGGGCGCTCAGCCCGATCCCCCACAGCAGCGAGGCGTTCAGTCCGTTGGCCAGCAGGTCGTCCCAGAACAGGATGACGATACCGGCGAGACCCAGCGCGGCGGCGGCCCAGAAGCGGCCCGGCGGCTGCTGGCGGAAAAAGAGAAAGCTGTTGATGGCGTTAAACAGTACCGCCATCGAAAAGATCACCGATTCCAGACCGGTATTGATCCAGGCGGCGGCGGTATAAAAACACCAGAAATTAAAGCAGAAGACGCAGCAGCCCTGCAGCAGGCAGCAGAGATGATCTTTCGCGCCCAGCGGCCGCAGGCGTCGTGTGACGAGCAGAATCGCCAGCATCGTGACGCTGGCTACGGCGAAACGCCAGAAAATCGATACCGGCGCGGCCACCGGTCCCTGTTGTAAAAAAATCGCGATCCACGTTGTACCCCAGATCACGACAACGAGTGCATAGAGTAATGCGTTCACCCTGGTTCTCCTCTACCTGTTGATGGGAGGAGTATGCCGGCTGCCGCCTGCTGCGGCTTTCACCGGTTTGTTGTCGGCTTGCAAATTCTTGCGCTTATTTGCCATCCGCTGGCGGTGAGGACTGGAAACCGCGCCGTAGTCTCCCTAGACTAGGGCTTTTACAGACAATGTGTGAAGACGATGGGTTACGGGACATTTGAAACATTACGGCGACAGAACGCGGTGCTGAAGGGAACCGTGGAGCTGAATTCCGGTATTCAACTGGCCGCCTGGTATAACAATTGCGATACCGTGACGGTGCGCAGCGACCATCATACTTTAAGTCTGTACGTGGCTGATGGCTACGAAAGCTATCAAAAGACGCCGCACGGCTGGAAAAATGGCGGCGGCCCGGATCGTTTTTGTCTGATGCCGAAAGGCGATGAAAGCGTATGGGATATCCGCGGCGATCTGTCGTTTGTGCATCTTTACTGTACCGATGCGCACCTGCGTCGCGTCGGCGAGGAGGTGTGGGACCGCAGCCCGGCGAACTTCACCCTGCAGGAAAAGACCTTCGCCAGCGATGATAAAATCACCGCAGTGTATCGTCAGTTTTTGCTGGCTAACGACTGGCGGCAGCCGGCGAACCAGCTGACCCTCAGCGCTGCCAGCAGCTTACTGCTTACCCATCTGATCCAGCACTATTCCACCGTGCAGTGGCGTTTGCCGACGGTCACCGGCGGGCTGGCGCCAGGCGTAAAGCGTCACGTACTGGCCTGGATCGATGCTCATCTCGATCAGCCCTTGACCCTGGCCGACCTGGCGCAGCAGGCGGGTCTGAGTGAGTTTCATTTTGCTCGTATGTTTCGTCAGTCGCTAAATATGGCTCCGCATCAGTACGTCATGCAGCAGCGAATGGCGAAGGCGCAAAACCTGATCTGCCATAGCGCGCTGCCGTTAACCGAGATAGCGCTGGCCTGTGGTTTTAGCTCCCCCAGCCATTTCAGCCATCGGGTCAAAGCCGCCACCGGCCTGACGCCCTCCCAGCTACGGGCGGCGCAGCGCGGATAGCACGCCGTAACTCACCCCGCCGAGCACCACGCCCCAGAAGGCGGAGCCAATTCCCGCCAGCGTCACCCCGCTGGCGGTGACCAGGAAGGTTAGCACCGCCGCATCGCGTTCACTGGCCTGATGCACTGCCTGAAACAGACTCCCGCCGATGGT
Source organism: Klebsiella sp. 28 (assembly GCF_018223905.1). Classification (NCBI taxonomy): domain Bacteria; kingdom Pseudomonadati; phylum Pseudomonadota; class Gammaproteobacteria; order Enterobacterales; family Enterobacteriaceae; genus Klebsiella; species Klebsiella sp. 28. The sequence goes on along the minus strand of NZ_JAGRQY010000080.1, from coordinate 4,169 downwards.
GCCGAGCAGCGCCAGACCCGCCAGCATCTGGATCCACGCCGGCGGTAGGGCCGACATCAGGGCGGTGATTGACCCGCCGAACAGACCGGCCAGCAGATAAAAACCGCCCGCGGCTATGGCCGCCAGCCAGCGCTGGTTCGGATCCGGGTGCGCCTCCGGGCTCTGGCAAATCGCAGCGGTGATCGCCGCGATGCAGATGGAATAAACCCCAAACGGCGCCAGCAGTAGTGCCAACCCCCCGCAAACGACGATCAGTGCGGAGACCGGTACGGTATAGCCTGATGCCTGCAGGGTGGCGAACCCCGGAGCGTTCTGCGAGGCCATGGTGACGAGGAAGAACGGCAGACCGACGCTGAGCAAAAGCGCCGGAGTAAACTGCGGGGCGACCCATTCCGGCGTCACAAATGCCAGCGGCACGGGGGCGCTAGCCACATCCCCGGACGCCGCCGCAATCAGCGCTCCAATCACCAGCGCGGCCACCACGGCGAAGCGGGGCCACAGCGCTTTACACAGCAGCCAGGCGGCGAGCATCCCGCCGCACAGCGGCAGATGATCCTGTAAGCCGGCGAAGGCCTGCAAACCAAACCGTAGCAGGATCCCAGCCAGCATCGCGGCGGCCAGCGAATGGGGAATGATCTGCATCAGCCGGGCAAACAGGCCGGTGGTGCCGCAGATAACGATCAGCGCGTTGGCGAAAATAAAGATCCCCACGGCCTCGGCGAGGGTCACCCCCTGCAGGCCGCTAACTAACAGCGCAGCGCCCGGCGTTGACCAGGCGGTGAGCACAGGAACTTTCCGCCAGGCGCTCAGCGCGAGAGTACTGATGCCCATGGCGAGGCCAAGAGCCGTCATCCAGCCGGCGATCTGCCCGGGGGTAGCGCCGGCCGCGGCGGCGGCCTGCCAGATGATGGCGGCGGAGCTGGCGTACCCCACCAACACGGCGACGAAGCCAGCGAACAGAGTGGGAAGCGGAAAACTAAACGAGCGCATAGATGATTCTCATGTGCGTTATAACATCCATTCAATGTATCATTGTGCGTTATAACGCACAAGCGGTGGTTCGCGCAGCTACCCTGGGAGAAAAACTCGCCGCCAGTGGCGTACGATGCCGTTAAACGTCCTGAAAAAATCAGACAAATGGCGGTATACTTTGCGCAGTAAAAACAGGAGGAAGGATGAATATTGCGCAACATCTGGCGGCAACGCTTAAAACCCTGCGCCAGCAGCGAGGCTGGAGCCTGTCGCGACTGGCGGAAGAGACCGGGGTGTCGAAAGCCATGCTCGGGCAGATTGAGCGGAATGAATCAAGTCCAACGGTGGCGACGCTGTGGAAGATTGCCACCGGGCTGAACGTACCGTTTTCGGCGTTCATCGTCCCGGACGCCAGCGCCGCGCCCTCCGCGTTTGATCCGCAGCAGCAGGCGATGGTGGTGACGCCAGTATTCCCGTGGGATCCCGAGCTGCGCTTTGACCATTTTTCGATAACCCTTGCCCCCGGCGCGCTGAGCGAATCAACGCCGCATGAGAAAGGGGTGATTGAGCATGTGGTAGTGATAAGTGGTACGCTGGATTTGTGCTTACAAGGGGAGTGGCACTCGCTGCAGGCGGGTGAGGGTAGGCGTTTCGCCGGCGACGCGACGCATGCGTATCGTAACCGCGGCGCCCAGGCGGCCCATTTCCATTCTCTTATCCATTATCCAAAAGAAAAAACCGCGAGCGAACCCGCGGCCAGACAAGATGACTGATGATAACCACTCACAACGTGACGAGGAAAATCCGGAATACGTGATGACAGTACTCTTCGCCGTGATTTGAGGGAAATATCTTTTCCGTCAATACTTTGTTGAAAAGTGAAAATTCGTCGTCGCGCGACGGCGGAAAAGGTTTTCGTCTGCGCCCGGTTCTGACTACAATAGCCGCCATTTCGACCCCCTTATACTGGATAACAACACGCGTATGCGCCTGCACAATCATCGTCTTGAACTTCTTAGTCCTGCCCGCGACGCCGGTATCGCTCGCGAAGCGATCCTTCACGGCGCCGATGCCGTTTACATCGGTGGACCTGGCTTTGGTGCCCGCCACAACGCCAGCAACAGTCTGAGCGATATCGCCGGGCTGGTGCCTTTCGCTCATCGCTTTGGCGCAAAGGTATTTGTGACGCTGAACACCATTCTGCATGACGATGAACTGGAGCCGGCGCAGCGGCTGATTACCGATCTCTACGACGCAGGCGTCGATGCGCTGATCGTGCAGGATATGGGGATCATGGAGCTGGATCTGCCGCCGATTGAGCTGCACGCCAGCACCCAGTGCGATATTCGCAGTGTGGAAAAAGCGAAGTTTCTCTCCGACGCCGGCTTCAGTCAGATCGTGCTGGCGCGCGAACTGAACCTCAGTCAAATCAAAGCCATTTACGACCACACTGACGCCACTATCGAATTCTTTATCCATGGCGCGCTGTGCGTGGCCTATTCCGGGCAGTGTTACATTTCGCACGCCCAGACCGGACGCAGCGCCAACCGCGGCGACTGCTCGCAGGCTTGCCGCTTGCCGTATACCCTGAAGGACGATCAGGGGCGGGTGGTGGCCTATGAGAAACATCTCCTGTCGATGAAGGATAACGATCAGACCGCCAACCTGGCGGCGCTGATCGACGCTGGCGTACGCTCCTTCAAAATTGAAGGCCGTTACAAAGACATGAGTTATGTGAAAAACATCACTGCGCACTACCGTCAAATGCTGGATGCCATTATCGAAGATCGCGGCGACCTGGCGCGCGCCTCGGCTGGACGCACCGAGCATTTCTTTATCCCGTCCACGGATAAAACCTTCCACCGGGGCAGCACTGACTACTTTGTTAATGCCCGCAAAGGCGATATCGGCGCCTTTGATTCGCCGAAATTTATCGGCCTGCCGGTGGGTGAAGTTCTGAAGGTAGGCAAAGACCATCTCGACGTTGAAGTCAGTGAACCGTTAACCAACGGCGATGGTCTCAACGTGATGATTAAGCGCGAAGTGGTGGGCTTCCGTGCTAATACCGTGGAAAAAACCGGCGAAAACCGTTATCGGGTATGGCCGAACGAGATGCCAGCGGATCTGCATAAAGTGCGCCCCCATCAGCCGCTCAACCGCAACCTCGATCATAACTGGCAACAGGCGCTGCTAAAGACCTCCAGCGAACGCCGCATCGCGGTAGATGTGACGTTGAGCGGCTGGCAGGAGCAGCTGGTTCTCACCATGACCTGTGAAGATGGCGTCAGCGTGACCCACACCCTTGACGGGGAGTTCGCCGAAGCTAACCAGGCGGAGAAAGCGCTGGCCAACCTGCGTGACGGTGTCACAAAACTGGGGCAAACCATCTACTATGCGCGCGAGGTGCAGGTTAATCTGCCGCCGCTGTTTGTGCCCAACAGCCTGCTCAACCAGCTGCGTCGGGAAACTGCGGAGATGCTGGATGAAGCGCGCCTCAACGCCTGGCAGCGCGGCACCCGCAAGCCGGTCTCCGTACCGCCGCCGGTCTACCCGGAGACCCATCTCTCCTTCCTCGCCAACGTCTATAACCACAAGGCGCGGGCGTTCTACCAGCGCTATGGCGTACAGCTGATCGACGCCGCCTATGAAGCGCACGAAGAGAAGGGCGATGTGCCGGTGATGATCACTAAGCATTGTCTGCGGTTCGCCTTCAACCTCTGCCCGAAGCAGGCGAAAGGCTCCATCAAGAGCTGGAAAGCCACGCCGATGCAGCTGATCCATGGCGATGAGGTCCTGACCCTGAAGTTTGACTGCCGTCCGTGCGAAATGCACGTGGTCGGCAAGATCAAAAACCATATCCTCAAAATGCCGCACCCGGGCAGCATTGTGGCCTCCGTCAGCCCGGACGATCTGATGAAGACGCTGCCGAAGCGCAAAGGGGCCTGATTCGAGTCGATGCTATTGGCAGGATGCCCGCGGTTTACGGTCGTCCTGCCAGCGGTGATGTTCGCGCAGGTCTGCGGCGGCCTCCTCGTGCTGGCTGCGAAGCTCATCGCTATCCGCTTCGTGCAGCAGCTGCTGTTCGAGACTTTGCACCGGAAAGTACTCGTGTCCCTGACGATGGGCCAACAGATGCCCGGAAAATAATGCGCACAGCAACAGCAGGGCGCTTATGCTTCTCTTTAACATACCTTTTC
>NZ_JAGRQY010000008.1:0-11303 GCF_018223905.1 Klebsiella sp. 28 | reverse complement strand
CGCCAGCGTTGCGTATGGCGATCTGCTGTTCCTCTCCGGGCAGACGCCAAAAAGCAATGAAGACGATATCGTTTTACAAACCCGTGAAGTACTGGAGAAGATCGACGCGCTGCTGGCCACAGCCGGGAGCGATAAGCAGCACATTCTCTCCGCGCAGATCTGGTTGAAAAATATCGAGCGTGACTTTGCCGCATTCAATGAGGTGTGGGTGCAATGGATGCCGGAAGGCTATAGCCCGGCGCGAGCGGCCGTGCAGGCGGAGATGGCGCGACCAGAAATCCTGGTGGAGATCATGCTCACCGCCGTCAAAGCGTAAAGATTGTCAGAAAAGAAAAAGGCCGCAATGCGGCCTTTTTAATTAGTTCAGATTATTTGTCTTTCGGCGACGCGTTTTCGACACGGCTTTTCAGCTTCTGACCGGGTCTGAAGGTCACCACGCGCCGGGCTGTAATGGGAATATCCTCCCCCGTCTTCGGGTTACGTCCCGGGCGTTGGTTTTTATCCCGCAAATCGAAGTTGCCGAACCCGGAGAGTTTGACCTGTTCTCCGTTTTCCAGAGCACGACGGATCTCTTCGAAAAACAACTCGACCAGTTCTTTGGCATCCCGCTTGCTAAGCCCAAGCTTATCAAACAGATATTCTGACATTTCAGCTTTTGTAAGCGCCATAGGTTCAATCCCTCAATGATGCCTGGAATCGCTCTTTTAATGCCTCTACACATCTGGCAACGGTAGCGGCAATCTCCTCTTCTTCGAGTGTACGGCTGGTATCCTGCAGGATCAGGCTAATCGCAAGGCTCTTATACCCTTCCGCCACACCCTTACCACGGTACACGTCAAATAAGTTTACGCCAACTACCTGATTTACGCCAACTTTCTTACATTCGGCTAAAACATCGGCGGCAGCCACGTTTTCCGCGACCAGCACCGCGATGTCGCGACGGTTCGCCGGGAAGCGGGAAATATCGCGCGCCTGAGGCACCACGCGGTCTGCGAGCTTGTTCCACTCCAGTTCGAACACCAGAGTGCGACCGTTCAGATCCAGTTTACGTTCCAGCTCAGGATGAACAACCCCAATGAAACCAATGCGTTCACCTTTAAGATAAATCGCTGCGGATTGTCCCGGATGCAGCGCGGTGGTCGCTTCAGCACGGAATTCGATATCCGCTAATTTTCCGGTTAAATCCAGAACGGCTTCCAGATCGCCTTTCAGATCATAGAAATCGACCGTCTCTTTCGCCAGTGTCCAGTGCTCTTCGTAGCGGTTGCCGCAGATCGCCCCGGCCAGCATCACATCCTGACGAATGCCCAGCGGCGCATTGGTGTCCGGCACAAAGCGCAGGCCGCTCTCAAAGATGCGCACCCGGCTCTGCTGACGGTTCTGGTTGTAGACCACGGTGCCCAGCAGGCCGGTCCACAGCGACAGGCGCATCGCCGACATTTCGCTGGAGATCGGGCTTGGCAGGATAAGCGCCTCTTCCCCGGCGTGGATCAGCTGCTGGACTTTCGGGTCGACGAAGCTGTAGGTGATCACTTCCTGATAGCCTTTGTCGTTCAGCAGCGTTTTCACGCGCTTCAGCGACAGGTCCGCTTCGCGGTGGGTTCCCATGATCAGACCCGCCTGCACCGGCTCGTCAGGAATGTTGTTGTAGCCGTAAACGCGAGCCACTTCTTCAACCAGATCTTCTTCGATCTCCATGTCGAAACGCCAGCTCGGCGCAACCGCCTGCCATTCGCCCTCGCCAACCGTCACTTCGCAGCCGAGGCGCTGCAGAATGTCGGTGACCTGCGCGTCAGCGATATGGTGGCCAATCAGGCGATCCAGCTTGCTGCGACGCAGCGTAATGGTGGCGCGTGTTGGTAGATTCTCTTTGCTGGTAACGTCAATGACCGGGCCGGCTTCACCGCCGCAGAGGTCGATCAGCAGACGGGTTGCACGCTCCAGCGCTTTATACTGCAGGGCCGGATCGACGCCGCGCTCATAGCGGTGAGAGGCATCGGTGTGCAGGCCATGACGGCGCGCGCGGCCGGTAATGGACAGCGGGCTGAAGAACGCGCATTCCAGCAGCACGTTCTGGGTTTCGTCGTTAACGCCGGAGTGTTCCCCGCCGAAGATCCCCCCCATCGCCAGCGCTTTGTTATGGTCTGCAATGACCAGCGTGTCGCTGTCGAGCTTTGCTTCAGAGCCATCGAGCAGGACCAGGGTTTCCCCTTCTTTCGCCATGCGCACCACGATCCCGCCTTCAATACGGTCGCGGTCAAAGGCGTGCATCGGCTGGCCCAGCTCAAGCAGCACATAGTTGGTCACGTCAACCACCGCGTCGATGGAGCGGATCCCGCAGCGGCGCAGCTTCTCTTTCATCCACAGCGGCGTCGGCGCTTTGACGTTGATACCTTTCACCACGCGCCCCAGATAGCGCGGGCAAGCCTGCGGCGCGTCAACCTGAATCGGCAGCACGTCGTCAATCGTCGCGGCAACCGGCGTGATTTCCGGCGCGTTCAGCGGCGCTTTGTTCAGGACAGCGACATCGCGCGCCACACCGATGATGCCCAGGCAATCGGCGCGGTTTGGCGTGACGCTGATTTCGATGGTGTTATCGTCAAGCTTGAGGTATTCGCGAATATCGGTGCCGATGGGCGCATCTGCCGGCAGCTCGATGATACCGCTATGGTCGTCGGAAATACCCAGCTCGGAGAAGGAGCACAGCATCCCCTCAGACGGCTCGCCGCGCAGCTTCGCGGCCTTGATTTTGAAATCGCCCGGCAGCACGGCGCCGATGGTGGCTACCGCGACCTTTAGCCCCTGACGGCAGTTTGGCGCGCCGCAGACGATGTCCAGCAGGCGTTCGCCGCCGACGTTGACTTTGGTGACGCGCAGTTTGTCGGCGTTCGGGTGCTGACCGCACTCCACCACTTCCCCGACTACGACGCCGTTGAAGCTGCCGGCGACCGGCTCAACGCCATCTACTTCGAGGCCCGCCATGGTGATCTGATCGGAAAGCGCTTCGCTGTCGATCGCCGGGTTAACCCATTCGCGTAACCACAGTTCACTGAATTTCATTGTTCTGTCCTGCCCTTATTTAAACTGTTTGAGGAAACGCAGATCGTTTTCGAAGAACGCGCGCAGATCGGTGACGCCATAGCGCAGCATGGTCAGACGCTCCATGCCCATGCCGAAGGCGAAGCCGGAGTAGACTTCCGGATCGATACCCACGTTACGCAGCACGTTCGGGTGCACCATCCCGCAGCCCAGCACTTCCAGCCATTTGCCGTTTTTACCCATTACGTCAACTTCCGCAGACGGTTCGGTGAACGGGAAGTAGGACGGACGGAAGCGGACCTGCAGATCTTCTTCAAAGAAGTTGTTCAGGAAGTCGTGCAGCGTCCCTTTCAGGTTGGTGAAGCTGATATTTTTATCAACGATCAGACCTTCCATCTGATGGAACATCGGGGTGTGGGTCTGATCGTAGTCGTTACGATAGACGCGGCCCGGCGCGATAATACGGATAGGCGGCTGCTGGTTTTCCATGGTGCGGATCTGCACGCCGGAGGTCTGCGTACGCAGCAGGCGAGTGGCATCGAACCAGAAAGTGTCGTGGTCAGCGCGCGCCGGATGGTGACCCGGAATATTCAGCGCATCGAAGTTGTGGTAATCGTCTTCGATTTCCGGGCCCGTCGCCACGGTAAAGCCGAGCTCACCGAAGAAACTTTCAATACGGTCGATGGTGCGAGTAACCGGATGCAGGCCGCCGTTTTCAATGCGGCGACCCGGCAGCGAGACGTCAATGGTCTCTGCGGCCAGACGCGCATTGAGCGCTGCGCCTTCCAGTTCAGCTTTACGCGCGTTCAGCGCCTGCTGCACCTGCTCTTTCGCCTCGTTGATGACCGCACCGGCTGCCGGACGCTCTTCCGGCGGCAGCTCACGCAGGGTGGTCATTTGCAGGGTCAGATGCCCTTTTTTACCCAGGTATTCCACGCGGACGTTGTCCAGCGCAGCAACATCTGATGCCTCGTTAATGGCTGCCTTGGCACTGGCAACCAGCTCTGCGAGATGTGACATGGTTTTCCTCATTATGTCGGTGCAGACACCGGTTATAGTGAAATTAATATTCCGAATCCATATACGAAAAAAGCCTCCACAGGGGAGGCTTTCTGGCGCTGTTTTCCGTTTCTTCTTTCACGCGCAAGCCCCCTGAGTTCAGGTGCTAAAGTAAAAAAAGAAGCGGAAAATAGCAGCATTCATGCTTGCATTACCTTGTCTGGTAAGAAACGTCAGAGCTGTATTGAAAAGCCTGCGCCGATAAAAGTCAATGTATTGATGGTGTTGAAACGAAAAGAGGGAGACAAGCTCCCTCTTTCAACTGGCTTATGCCAGAGCTGCTTTCGCTTTTTCGACCAGAGCGGTGAACGCTACTTTGTCGAATACAGCGATGTCAGCCAGGATCTTACGGTCGATTTCAACAGAGGCTTTTTTCAGGCCATTGATAAATTTGCTGTAAGAAATACCGTTCTGACGTGCTGCTGCGTTGATACGTGCAATCCACAGTTGACGGAACTGACGTTTACGTTGACGACGGTCACGGTAAGCGTACTGACCAGCTTTGATAACAGCCTGGAAGGCAACGCGGTATACGCGAGAACGCGCACCGTAGTAGCCTTTAGCTTGTTTCAAAATTTTCTTGTGACGTGCACGTGCAATTACACCACGTTTTACGCGAGCCATGTGTGCTCTCCTGTATCTATTCTAAGTTAAAAAAGTTAAACGTTAACGACTTATGCGTACGGCAGGCACGCGATAACCAGGCCCAGATCGCCTTTGGAAACCATGGCTTTCGGACGCAGGTGACGTTTACGCTTGGTAGCTTTTTTAGTCAGAATGTGACGCAGGTTAGCGTGCTTGTGCTTAAAACCACCTTTACCGGTTTTTTTGAAGCGCTTAGCAGCACCGCGTACGGTCTTAATTTTTGGCATTTTAATAACTTCCACTTCGCATTGTTAATAAACGAAACAAAGGCGAACAAAACCAGTGAGCCGAAGCCCACCGGAAATGTTTCTTGATGGCCTTACTGTTTCTTCTTAGGAGCGAGCACCATGATCATCTGGCGGCCTTCGATCTTCGTTGGGAAGGATTCGACTACTGCCAGTTCAACCAGATCGTCTTTCACGCGGTTAAGCACTTCCATACCGATCTGCTGGTGGGCCATCTCACGACCGCGGAAACGCAGCGTGATCTTGGCCTTATCGCCATCTTCGAGAAAGCGAATCAGGCTGCGGAGTTTTACCTGATAGTCACCTTCATCAGTACCAGGGCGGAATTTAATTTCCTTAACCTGGATAACTTTCTGCTTCTTCTTCTGTTCCTTAGAAGACTTACTCTTTTCATAAAGGAACTTGCCGTAGTCCATGATACGACAAACTGGCGGCTCGGCGTTAGGGCTGATTTCAACTAAATCTACTCCAGCCTCTTCAGCCTTTTCGATAGCTTCTCTCAGACTCACAATTCCCAGCTGCTCACCTTCCAGACCTGTTAAGCGAACTTCCTGGGCGCGAATCTCGCCATTAATACGATTCGGACGTGCCGTTTGAACTCGTTTTCCGCCTTTAATACCTTATTCCTCCAGTTGTTGAAGACTGCGGCTGCGAATCTCTTGTTGCAGCTTCTCGATCACTTCATTTACGTCCATGCTGCCGAGGTCTTTCCCGCGACGGGTGCGCACGGCCACTTTGCCGGCTTCGACTTCTTTGTCGCCACAGACCAACATATACGGGACACGACGTAAAGTGTGCTCGCGGATTTTAAAGCCAATCTTCTCATTTCTCAAGTCTGCTTTTACACGAATGCCCGCATTTTGTAGTTTACGCGTCAATTCGTTAACGTATTCAGCCTGAGAATCGGTAATATTCATGACCACTACCTGCACTGGTGCAATCCAGGTTGGGAAGAAGCCTGCGAACTCTTCGGTCAGGATGCCAATGAAGCGCTCCAGAGAACCGAGAATCGCACGGTGAATCATGACCGGCACCTGACGCTCGTTGTTTTCGCCCACATAGGAGGCGCTTAAACGCTGCGGCAGAGAGAAGTCCAGCTGTACGGTACCGCACTGCCATGCACGATCGAGGCAGTCATACAGGGTAAATTCAATTTTCGGGCCGTAGAACGCCCCTTCACCCAGTTGATATTCAAATGGGATGTTATTTTCTTCCAGCGCCACCGCCAGATCCGCTTCCGCGCGATCCCAGGTCTCGTCGCTACCGATACGTTTTTCCGGGCGAGTCGACAGTTTGACGACGATCTTCTCGAAGCCAAAGGTGCTATACATATCGTAGACCATACGAATACAGGCGTTCACTTCATCGCGAACCTGATCTTCAGTACAGAAGATATGCGCATCATCCTGGGTAAAGCCGCGAACGCGCATCAGACCATGCAGCGCGCCAGACGGTTCGTTACGGTGGCAGCTACCGAATTCCGCCATACGCAGCGGCAGGTCGCGGTAGGATTTCAGCCCCTGGTTGAAGATCTGCACGTGACCCGGGCAGTTCATCGGCTTGATACAGTATTCACGGTTCTCAGAAGAGGTGGTGAACATCGCATCTTTGTAGTTGTCCCAGTGGCCGGTTTTTTCCCACAGCACACGGTCCATCATGAACGGACCTTTTACTTCCTGATACTGGTACTCTTTCAGTTTAGAACGAACAAACGTTTCCAGTTCACGGAAGATGGTCCAGCCGTCATTGTGCCAGAACACCATCCCCGGCGCCTCTTCCTGCATGTGATACAGGTCGAGCTGCTTACCGATTTTACGGTGGTCACGCTTGGCGGCTTCTTCCAGACGCTGCAGGTAGGCATTCAGCGCTTTTTTATCTGCCCACGCGGTGCCGTAGATACGCTGCAACATTTTATTGTTGCTGTCGCCGCGCCAGTAGGCTCCGGCGGTTTTCATCAGCTTAAAGTGATGGCAGAAGCGCATGTTCGGTACGTGCGGACCGCGGCACATATCGATATATTCTTCATGATGATACAGGCCAGGCTTGTCATCATGGGCAATGTTTTCATCAAGAATAGAAACTTTATAGCTTTCGCCGCGTTTCACGAAGGTTTCACGCGCTTCATGCCAGCTCACTTTCTTCTTGATAACGTCGTAGTTTTTCTCGGCGAGCTCATGCATACGTTTTTCGAGCGCGTCGATATCTTCCTGGGTCAGGGTGTGGTCGAGGTCTACGTCATAGTAGAAACCATTATCGACAACCGGACCGATAGCCATTTTGGTGTTGGGCCACAGCTGTTTGATGGCATGGCCTAACAGGTGCGCGCAGGAGTGACGAATGATCTCCAGCCCTTCTTCATCTTTCGCGGTGATGATAGAGAGAGTGGAATCGGATTCGATCGGGTCACAGGCGTCTACCAGTTCACCGTTTACCCGCCCGGCAATGGTGGCTTTCGCCAGGCCTGGACCGATATCCAGCGCGACATCCATCGGACTAACTGCGTGGTCAAAATGGCGTTGGCTGCCATCAGGAAGCGTAATTACAGGCATTTTATGTCCTTATTTGCAGTGGTGCCCCGCACGAAAGAGCACATACAAAACTATATAATCATAATTATCATCAGGTTAAGGCGCAGTTCCCGCTTCACTCTGCGAAAATAGGAGCACGACCGGAACGATCGCTCCCCCCTGCAGCCGCCTGCTGATAACACCGGGGAGTAGTTTACACATCATTGGTACGTGATTAAAGCCGCAACAGCATAAATGATGGCGGAATGCGGAGAAAACAAGAGGGCCACGGATAAAAAGCAGAATATAAGCGATGTGGCGCGGTAATATTGGCCAATGGCGCCGGACGATATTATTCGGACATGATAAAAGAGACGTGGAGATATTGCCTGCTGAATGTATACCGCGGGCCATTAAACCGGTACCACTTAACCCGGCTTATTAGACCGCTCGCGAAACGATAGCCTGCAATATTAAGACCACTCGCCGGCCACCAGCGTATGCACATTAAAGGCGTCGTTCATGGATTTTCCGGTGGTAGGGGCGCCGGGCGCAATATTCGAACCAGCCTCAACGTCAGAGGCTTTGGCGATACCTACCTGGGTATGATCCTGATGACCCGATGGCGGAACGGGCGTGGCGGCTGATGCGCCAAAAGAAAGCACGCACAGCGCCAGGGCTGCGATGGTATAACGATTGTTTTTCATGATGTTAATTCTCTTATTACGGAAAACAGACCGGGCAATGTCGCCCTCCGGTCAGTGGTTGTTAGTATAGATCCAGATCACATATTTGTCCGTCGAATATTTAGCTATTTGTGTCAAATAGAATGAATATTTGTCAGGCGCTCGTGAATAATGGAGAAAAAATGGAGGGCTATTTCCTTTTTACAAAAAGTAAAACGAACGGCCAGAAAAAATAATATCACTAATTGCTAAAACCAAAACGAACAGGCCGGGGAAAACCCGGCCTGAAATATTACATCTTATACCCGAGGGAGAGCGAGGTCCGGCGATCGGTATGCTCCGGCGCGGACGCAGGCGGCTCAGAGTTCCAGGTCACGTTGTAGGCGACCTTCAGGGCGAAATGGGCGTTAATCGCCACGTTTAACGCGCTCTCTGAGTTGACCGTGGTGTCCTCGGCGCCGAACACCGATACCCCTTGCGAAAATTTGGCGTTATCGGTCATCTGCCAGGCCCAGGTACCCGAAGCATAACCCAGCGGCTGGGTATCAGTATCCCCGTCGGTATATTCGTCATAGCGAACGCCAGGACCGAATTCAAACCGCAGACTGTGCACCGGCCCGTTGAGGATCTGACGACCATAGCCCGCCGTCACAACATCGCGCTGTTGATAGCCGTTGTAGCGGTCAGTTAGCCAGCTACCCTGACCAAAGACATAGTTCATATCGGTCAGGTTGTAGCGGCTACGTCCGCCGACAGCATATTTTTCTGAGGATCGCTCATCATTGGACGATGTGTTGCTGGCGTTGCCCCACAGCGACCAGGCGGTGGTATTACCATACCAGGTCAGGGTGGAATCCGCCGTCATCGAAGAGCTCTTGGTGTTGCCGGACTGCGCCAGGTAGCCTGCGTTAACCACCCCTTCGAACGGTTTTTTGGCAGCGGAAGGGTCATCCATGACGGTAAATACAGAATCATCGGCCATTGCGCCAACAGACGCAAAAAGCCCCCCCGCCAGCATAACCGCTGCGGGTACTGTCTTTAAAAGCTTCATTATAACTCTCTAAAATACATTTTTTTAGGACAGTACAAATGATGAACAGGCATAATCTCGCCGGCTCATTGAATTTAGCGTCCGTACAACATAAAAGAGACCTGAGGGTCCCGGAAACTTTCGCGAGGATCGCGGAGTGCAGGTCCTAAGAAAGGTAGCAAATTATAAAAAAGCACGAATAACATAGCAATCACTTACTCTTTCGTTTTTTGAATAAGACAGCTCCGGAAACAATCTTTATTTCATAATGAAAATAGAGGCATCTTTGCAAAACTGTCAGGAACTGGACTTTCCCTCCCCGAGTCATCGTGCCATGCTTAAATTAACGACAGTCGCCGTATTAAGGAGGAGAAGGAATGACCAAAATTTACACGCTCACGCTGGCCCCCTCGCTGGATAGCGCCACGCAAACCCCACAGATCTACCCGGAAGGCAAACTTCGCTGCAGCGCGCCGGTATTTGAACCTGGCGGCGGCGGGATCAATGTGGCCCGCGCCGTGACCTTTCTCGGCGGCAAAGCCACCGCCATTTTCCCGGTCGGTGGCGCTACCGGCGAGCATCTTGCAGCCCTGCTGGCCGATGAGCAGGTGCCGGTCGAGACCGTCGAAACCCGCGACTGGACGCGGCAAAACCTGCACGTCCACGTGGCCGCCAGCGGCGAACAGTATCGCTTCGTTATGCCCGGCGCGGCACTGACGGACGATGAATTCCGCCGTCTGGAAGAGAAGGTTCTGACTATCGAACCCGGCTCTCTGCTGGTGGTCAGCGGCAGCCTGCCGCCAGGTATTAGCGTCGATAATCTGATGCAACTGGTGAAAAATGCGCAACAGCAGGGACTGCGCTGCATCATTGACAGTTCCGGCGATGCGCTGGCCGCCGCGCTGGACGTCGGCAATATTGAGCTGGTGAAACCGAACCAGAAAGAGCTTAGCGCCCTCGTGCAGCGCGATCTCAGCCAACCCGATGACGTGCGCCTTGCCGCTCAGTCGTTGATCCAGTCCGGTAAAGTGCGCCGGGTGGTGGTCTCCCTGGGTCCGCAGGGGGCGTTAGGCGTGGACGCCAGCGGCAGCGTTCAGGTTGTGCCGCCACCGATGAAAAGCCAGAGCACCGTCGGGGCTGGCGACAGCATGGTGGGCGCCATGACCTTGCGTCTGGCGGAAAACGCCAGCCTTGAAGACATGGTTCGCTTTGGCGTCGCCGCCGGTAGCGCCGCGACCATCAACCAGGGCACCCGCCTCTGCTCGCGGGCCAATACGCAAAAAATCTATGATTATCTCTGCGGGCGTTGATCTTCCCGGCCCCCTCCGCGCAGGCGGAGGGGAATCACAATATAAGCAGGATGGTCTATGCTGGAAAGGCCATGCATAACAACGGGGTGTAGAGATGAGCAATGAGATTACCGCCTGGGTCGTCAGCGTGACCTTCCATGAACAGGCGCTGACGGAGATCAATGAGGTAAGCAACCATTTTACCCGTGCCGGGTTTGTACTGACGCTCAATGATGAAGAGGGCACGCCCCATGAGCTGGGTACCAACACCTTCGGCCTGCTGAGCGGCCAGACGGCCGAGGAAGTTAAGGCCCTCAGCGCTGGCCTGGCGGAAGCGGCCCTTGGCCGCCCGGCGGAAATCGCTGTGGCCACATTCGCCGAGTGGTTAAAAGCTCAATAAGTGCGTTTAGCGCAACGGAAAGCGTCAGTTGTGCGTCAGTTCCAGGTTTACCCGGTAGTAATGCGCTAACCTTATGATATGGTGGAAAACATGGGGAGAGACAGCATGTGGCAAGCAATCAGTACTCTTTTACGCGATTGGCATACCGAAGACGCTGAAATCGAACTGAAAACCGAGCTGCCCGGTGGAGAGATCCATTCCGCCTGGCATTTACGCTTCGGCGGGAAAGATTACTTCGTGAAATGCGACGAACGGGAACTTCTGCCTATCTTCACCGCCGAGTCCGATCAGCTGGAGCTGCTGTCGCGAAGCAAAACCGTTCGCGTACCGCAGGTCTTTGCCGTCGGCAGCGATCGCGACTATAGCTTCGTGGTCATGGAGTACCTCCCTCCCCGTCCGCTGG
>NZ_JAGRQY010000079.1:0-1087 GCF_018223905.1 Klebsiella sp. 28 | reverse complement strand
AAACCAGCGATGGTCCGACGGCCGGAACGTCAGATGGATAAAAACCAGGCAATTTCATGAATCCGGACAAACGCCAAAAGCCCCGGGCAGGGGCATAGAAAAAATAGCTAAATGATATCCGTCAGGACGGCGGAGCCAGGGCCAGCTCCAGCTGATACAGGTTCTGAATGGCCAGCTGCTGCAGCCGCTCCGTTGTACACCAGTAAGCCTCGTCTGCCGGCATTGTCTTCAGGATATGAAGCGACATTTCGTGAATCTGGCGCTCACGAGAATATCTGGCCAGGCGGTTAGCTCGTTTACGTTCGGCGCCACGCTGCCGACGGAACTTCAGTGCATCGAGAGTTTTTTGACGGTACCAGCGCTCACGTGCTGCACGCGGGGAGATCTCCTCATCTTCACGCAGAATCCCCTCCTCGATAAGACGACGATGCTCTTCGCTTTGCCGGAGCTTTTTTTGTTGTTCCGCATCAAGTTTTTCCAGATCCACTCCCAGCATCTGAAACCCTAACGCGGTGATATAGACGTATTTAGGAAGCCAGGTACGGGATTCCCTGTCCCAGCTATTTTCTTCAGATACAGCCAGGACACCAAAACGGACCTGTTCGTCAATCAACCGGGACAGACGTGAGACTGTTACCTCTGTTTCCGGAATAACTTTTCCATGACTGTCTTTCTGGCTGAGTTCTTTTGCCAGACGAGAAATACACATACCGACCGTCAGCTTGCCGGCATCACAGAAACTGATCAGCACTGGCCAGATAGCATCCAGCAGACGTTGCTTTTCCGGCCGGAAGCCATACCGGCGGCCAGCCCGACGGCGTTCCCTGACGTACAGCGGATGAAGCGATACGTGCATACGCAGTCGCACCTCACCAGTGGTGCGATCTTTTTGAACAAGACGGTTATAGGCGTGCCCCAGCTGGCCACCCAGTTTTTTGTAATGCTCCGGTCGAAACCAGGTCGGGTTTTCACATTTGGGTTTTGTGGAGTGCTCGCCGCGCCGGCGACGGGTAGATTTCTTCTCCGGGGAAACCAGAAAAGATGCCACATGGCCGTCCTCTACCCCCTGCCAGAAACGGATCTGTTC
>NZ_JAGRQY010000078.1:0-778 GCF_018223905.1 Klebsiella sp. 28 | reverse complement strand
CCCCTGCCAGAAACGGATCTGTTCATCCATATCCAGCTGACTCCAGTGTTGCGGATTGTGCGCATTACTCATCTGCACTCTCCCTGCCGCTGTTTTTGGCGGCCAGACACTTCAGTCTGGCTTCGCTCAGAGAGAGTGGAAATACGCCAAGAAATTCGAACAGCTTAGGGGTGAAAAAAATCTCAGCAGTTGAATAGCAATCCGATGAGCAGGCAACAAATTCAAAATCTTTTTCCAGCGATTCCAGTGCCCTGATTGCTCGTGTAATGGACACTTCGCCAGAAAGAGATTTAGTTGCAAGTCCGCACTCCAGGGCAATCTCCCTGAGTGAGCGCAGAACTTTATTTGACAGGGGATCGTAATAAAAACACATCGCCATGAGCAACGCATTCATCGCTCTGCGGCGCAAAAATGGGGGTTTACGTTTTCGTATTCCGTCCCTACGCGACATCGCTGATGCGATATCGAAACTGAAGCTTTCAGTGAAACCATTGGCTTTTACCATAAGTTTCAGCGAGAAAGGCCAGGGAGTGTAGTCCTGGGGAACCGTGAAAACAGGTTCAGGATTGTTTACCTGAACATACTTGCATGAGCTTTGTTGGTTATGATCAGTCACCGCTTCCTGCGCTTATGTTGCACAGAAGGAGCGAATGACACAGAAACTGAGCTTGAAGTTTTCTGAGCATGTACATATACTCCCTGCATAGAGCAACAGCTTCTATGCAGTTTATGAGGGCCCCGTTAATCTTTTCCTTCCGCCAAGATTGAAGAAGATTAT
>NZ_JAGRQY010000077.1:0-1057 GCF_018223905.1 Klebsiella sp. 28 | reverse complement strand
GGCTTTGTTGAATAAATCGAACTTTTGCTGAGTTGAAGGATCAGATCACGTATCTTCCCGACAACGCAGACCGTTCCGTGGCAAAGCAAAAGTTCAAAATCACCAACTGGCCCACCTACAATAAAGCCCTCATCAACCGTGGCTCCATAACTTTCTGGCTGGATGATGAAGCTATTCAGGCCTGGTATGAGTCAGCAACACCTTCTTCACGAGGCAGACCTCAGCGCTATTCTGACCTTGCCATCACGACTGTGCTGGTCATTAAACGCGTATTCAGGCTGACCCTGCGCGCTGCGCAGGGCTTTATTGATTCCATTTTTTCTCTGATGAACGTTCCGCTACGCTGCCCGGATTACAGCTGTGTCAGCAGGCGGGCAAAGTCGGTTAATGTCAGTTTCAAAACGCCCACCCGGGGTGAAATCGCACACCTGGTAATTGATTCCACCGGGCTGAAGGTCTTCGGTGAAGGCGAGTGGAAAGTCAAAAAGCATGGCCAGGAACGCCGCCGTATCTGGCGTAAGCTGCATCTCGCCGTTGACAGTAAAACACATGAAATCATCTGCGCTGACCTGTCGCTGAACAATGTGACGGACTCAGAAGCCTTCCCGGGTCTTATCCGGCAGACTCACAGAAAAATCAGGGCAGCATCGGCAGACGGCGCTTACGACACCCGGCTCTGTCACGATGAACTGCGGCGTAAGAAAATCAGCGCGCTTATCCCTCCCCGAAAAGGTGCGGGTTACTGGCCCGGTGAATATGCAGACCGTAACCGTGCAGTGGCTAATCAGCGAATGACCGGGAGTAATGCGCGGTGGAAATGGACAACAGATTACAACCGTCGCTCGATAGCGGAAACGGCGATGTACCGGGTAAAACAGCTGTTCGGGGGTTCACTGACGCTGCGTGACTACGATGGTCAGGTTGCGGAGGCTATGGCCCTGGTACGAGCGCTGAACAAAATGACGAAAGCAGGTATGCCTGAAAGCGTGCGTATTGCCTGAAAACACAACCCGCTACGGGGGAGACTTACCCGAAATCTGATTTATTCAACAAAGCC
>NZ_JAGRQY010000076.1:0-73947 GCF_018223905.1 Klebsiella sp. 28 | reverse complement strand
CGGTTGGCGGGGTGGTGTACTCGCTGGGGGTCATCTTCTACGTCTGCAAACGTATTCCTTATAACCACGCTATCTGGCACGGCTTCGTGCTCGGCGGCAGCGTGTGTCACTTCCTGGCGATTTATCTTTACATCGGCCAGTCCTGATAAACATCCCACGGTGGCGCTGCGCTTACCGTGGCTACAATACTCTACGGCCTGGAAATTCCACGGTGGCGCTACGCTTACCGTGGCTACGATATTCTGCGGCCGGGTAGCCCGGCTAAGGCGCAAGCGCCGCAAGCCGGGAACTTTTCCTTAATTTTCTTCCAGCGAATACGGCAATGGTTTGATGCTCAGGCTGCCGGCATCGTCGCGTACACGGAACACGCTGTCCGGTTCCATGTCGTTATTCATCACTACCTGGACCATCAGGCTTCCGTCATCCAGCTGTACGGCTGCCAGCACCGTACCGGTGCGGCGCCAGTTGTCGCCCATCTTCAGCTCCAGGTCTTCCCCGGCTTCCGGCACCCGGCTGGCGGTCCCTGACAGCGTCCACAGCGCGCGCTTATTGGCGCCGCGGAATTTCGCCCTCGCGACCATTTCCTGGCCGGTGTAGCAGCCTTTTTTGAAGCTGATGCCGCCCAGCGCCTGCAGGTTGGTGGCCTGCGGAATGAACTGCCCGCTGTTAGCGCTGTCGATAACCGGCAGGCCGGCTTCAATATTCAGCGCCAGCCACTGTTGGCTGTTGTTAAACTGCGCTTCGCCGCGCAACGCGTCGGTGACGCGGTTGGCGGTGTCGACATCGGTCACCAGCAGGAAGCGCTCGCCCGGGTGTTCAAACCACAGCAGGCTGGTGGCGCCTTCGCTGACCACCGGGGTGGCAGCGTCGGGCAAGGCGGCGAACAGCGGCGCCAGCGCGGCGCGCGCCTGGAAGCCGGCTACTCCCAGCAGAACCAGATCGTCGTTGGCGGCAATGGTGACTTTGGAGAAGACGGCATATTTTTTCAGCTCGGTCAGCTGCGCGTCGCGCAGGCTGCGGCGCTCAATCCACGCGAAGCCGCCCTCGCGACGGAATACGCGCAGGTTGCTCCACATCTTGCCTTTGGCATCACAGTGGGCGGCAAGCAGATGCTGGGCATCGGTGAGATGACTCACATCGGCGGTAATCTGCCCCTGCAGATATTTTTCGCTGTCCGGCCCGCTAATTGTCGCCAGCGCCCAGTCATCCAGGGTCATCAGCGTTAACGGCAGACGAGCGGAAGAGGAAGGCTGACGCGGAGGAAAAGGTGTAAAAGCCATAGTCATATCCTGAATCGCTTAACGCAGTGTGTGTGACCAATGGTAAAAGAGCTATAGTGCATTGCAAGTGCTTTCAACAGGCCATTTGTGCGCTGGCGTGAGACAGCCGCCTGACGCAGGGAATCAATAAGCCCATCATTATTTTAAGGTTTTTATGGAAGGATGCTCGCATTCAGCGATATTCCTGTAAAGTTACGGCAGAAAACGGGTTAAACTAACCTATATTTTGCTGCTGGAAGGTCAACATGGACATTAACAATAAAGCACGTATCCACTGGGCATGCCGCCGCGGGATGCGCGAACTCGACATCTCCATCATGCCGTTCTTTGAGTATGAGTACGATACCCTCAGCGACGCTGACAAACAGCTGTTCATTCGCCTGCTGGAAAATGACGATCCGGATCTGTTCAACTGGCTGATGAACCACGGCAAACCGGCCGATGCGGAGCTGCAGCGGATGGTAACCTTAATTCAGACACGGAATCGGGAACGTGGTCCTGTGGCAATCTGATCTCCGTATCTCCTGGCGCGCGCAGTGGTTTTCCCTGCTGCTTCACGGCGTGGTGGCGGCCCTGGTGCTGTTGGTTCCCTGGCCGCTGAGCTATACCCCGATCTGGCTGCTGCTGCTGTCGCTGGTGGTCTTCGACTGCGTGCGCAGCCAGCGGCGGATCCATGCCCGTCGCGGGGAGATAAAACTGCTCACCGATTCCCGTCTTCGCTGGCAAAACGCCGAATGGGAGATCCTCGGGACGCCGTGGGTTATCAATAGCGGTATGCTGCTGCGTTTGCGCCATGTCGATACCCGGCGCGGACAGCATCTTTGGCTGGCGGCGGACAGCATGGACGCCGGAGAGTGGCGCGATCTGCGCCGGCTGGTGCTGCAAAAACCGGCGCAGGAGTAAGCCGCGTCAGGAAAAGTGTTCGGCCATTTCGCCGAGGATCTGCTCGCACCAGCTCTGGATGCGCTCGTCGCTCAGGTCGTACTGGTTGGTTTCATCCAGCGCCAGGCCAACGAACAGTTGGCCATCGGCGATCACCGGTTTCGGGCTGGTGAACTCATAGCCTTCGGTTGGCCAGTAGCCGACAAACTTCACGCCCTTGGTCGCCAGCTTGTCATGCAGCATGCCGAGCGCGTCAAGGAACCATTCGCCGTAGCCCAGCTGATCGCCCATGCCGTATAGCGCGACGATCTTTCCCTCGAGGTTCAGGGTGTCCAGCTGATCCCAGACCGCTTCCCAGTCTTCCTGAATTTCGCCGAAATCCCAGGTCGGGATGCCAAGGATCAGTACGTCGTACTGGCTCATCAGCGCGGGGGAGTCATCTTTCAGATTGTGCAGCGTCACCAGTTCGGGGCCGATGATATCGCGGATTTTCTCCGCGGCCATTTCGGTGTAGCAGGTACTGGAGCCGTAAAACAGACCTATATTCATCGCGTAAACATCTCGATTCTTGCCGTGAATGGCGGGCAGTGTACCAGAAAGGCGTCCTCTTAAGGCATAATGAGAGCGTTTAACGAACAAAGAGGCCGATGTGAAACAGGATCTGGCACTAATCGAACAGTTTCTCGATGCCCTTTGGCTGGAGCGCAACCTGGCGGAGAATACGCTCAGCGCCTACCGTCGCGATTTGACGATGTTAGTTGAGTGGCTGCACCATCGCGGCCTGTCGCTGGCAAGCGTTGGCAGCGACGATCTGCAGGCGCTGCTGGCTGAGCGGCAGTCCGGCGGCTACAAAGCCACCAGCACCGCGCGCCTGCTGAGCGCCGTGCGCCGTTTTTTCCAGCATCTGTACCGGGAAAAAATTCGCCCGGACGATCCCAGCGCGCTGCTGGCCTCGCCGAAGCTACCGCAGCGGCTGCCAAAAGATCTCAGTGAGGCGCAGGTTGAGCGCCTGCTGCAGGCGCCGCTGGTGGAGCAGCCGCTGGAATTGCGCGATAAAGCGATGCTGGAGGTGCTGTATGCCACCGGCCTGCGCGTCTCGGAGCTGGTGGGGCTGACGATGAGCGACATCAGCCTGCGGCAGGGCGTGCTGCGGGTGGTGGGAAAAGGCAACAAAGAGCGGCTGGTGCCGCTGGGGGAAGAGGCGGTACTGTGGGTGGAAAATTACCTCGAGTATGGTCGCCCCTGGCTGCTGAACGGCGTGGCGTCGGATGTCTTATTTCCCAGCCAGCGCGCCCAGCAGATGACGCGCCAGACCTTCTGGCACCGGATTAAACACTATGCCGTACTGGCGGGGATCGACAGCGAAAAGCTTTCCCCGCACGTGTTACGCCATGCGTTCGCCACGCATTTGCTCAATCATGGCGCCGATCTGCGCGTGGTGCAGATGCTGTTAGGACACAGCGATCTCTCCACCACGCAGATATACACCCACGTGGCGACCGAGCGTCTGCGACAACTTCATCAACAGCACCACCCGCGGGCGTGAGTGCTGAACAAAAGGACTGAGTATGAAAAAAGGTTTATTGATGTTCACCCTGCTGGCGGCCTCCCTTTCAGGAACGGCGCACGCCGATAGCGCGGCAATTAAACAGTCGCTGGCGAAGCTGGGTGTGCAGAGCACCGATATTCAACCATCGCCGGTTTCCGGGATGAGCACGGTGCTGACCGACAGCGGCGTGCTGTACGTGACCGACGACGGCAAGCATATCATCCAGGGGCCGATGTACGACGTGAGCGGCGCGCAGCCGGTCAACGTCACCAACCAGCTGCTGCTGGGTAAGCTGAACGCGCTGAGCAATGAGATGATTGTCTACAAAGCGCCGAAGGAGCAGCACGTCATCACCGTCTTCACCGATATTACCTGCGGCTACTGTCATAAACTGCACGAGCAGATGAGCGACTACAACGCGCTGGGGATCACCGTGCGCTATCTGGCTTTCCCGCGCCAGGGTCTGCAAAGCCAGGCGGAGCAGGACATGAAGGCCATCTGGTGCGCGAAAGATCGCAACAAAGCGCTGGATGACGCCATGAATGGTAAAGGCGTGCAGCCGGCGAGCTGCAGCGTAGATATCGCCAAACATTACACCCTCGGCGTGCAGATGGGCGTCAACGGTACGCCGGCGATGGTCCTCAGTAACGGCATGGTGCTGCCGGGCTATCAGGGGCCGAAAGAGCTGAAGGCGTTCCTCGATGAGCACAAAAAACAGACAAGCGGTAACTGATTCGCGTGAAACAACAGATACAACTACGCCGCCGCGAGGCGGTTGACGGCGTCGAACTCCCCGCCGACCTGCCGCCGCTGCTGCAGCGGCTATATGCCAGCCGCGGGGTGCGCAGCGCGCAGGAGCTGGAGCGCAGCGTCAAAGGCATGCTCCCCTGGACGCAGCTCACCGGCGTTGAAAAAGCGGTCGAGATGCTGCATGACGCGTTCCAGAAAGGGTTGCACATCGTGGTGGTCGGTGATTTTGACGCCGACGGCGCCACCAGCACCGCGCTCAGCGTGTTGGCCCTGCGCGCGCTGGGTTACGGCAACGTCTCCTATCTGGTGCCGAACCGCTTTGAAGACGGCTACGGTTTAAGCCCGGAAGTGGTCGATCAGGCCCATGCTCGCGGCGCGCAGATGATCATGACCGTCGACAACGGGATCTCGTCCCATGCCGGCGTCGATCATGCCCATGCGCTGGGGATCCCGGTGCTGGTGACCGATCACCATCTGCCGGGCGAGACGCTGCCGGCGGCGGAAGCTATCGTTAATCCCAACCTGCGCGATTGCGACTTCCCGTCAAAATCACTGGCCGGGGTGGGGGTGGCGTTTTATCTGATGCTGGCGCTGCGCACTTTTCTGCGCGATAAAGGCTGGTTCGACGCTCGCGGCATCCCCGCGCCGAACCTTGCCGAGCTGCTGGATCTGGTGGCGCTTGGCACCGTCGCGGACGTCGTGCCGCTGGATGCTAACAACCGTATCCTCACCTGGCAGGGGTTAAGCCGCATTCGCGCCGGCAAATGTCGGCCCGGTATTAAGGCGCTGCTGGAAATTGCCAACCGCGATCCGCAAAAGCTGGCGGCCAGCGACCTCGGTTTCGCCCTCGGGCCGCGCCTGAACGCGGCGGGACGGCTGGACGACATGTCGGTCGGCGTCGCGCTGCTGCTGTGCGACAACATCGGCGAAGCGCGGGTGCTGGCCAACGAGCTCGATGCGCTTAATCAGACGCGCAAAGAGATTGAGCAGGGGATGCAGGCGGAAGCGCTAACGCTCTGTCAGCAGCTGGAGCGCAGCGCCGATACCCTGCCCGGCGGGCTGGCGATGTACCATCCGCAATGGCATCAAGGGGTAGTCGGCATTCTCGCCTCGCGGATTAAGGAGCGCTTCCATCGCCCGGTTATCGCTTTTGCGCCTACCGGCGACGGCACGCTGAAAGGCTCCGGTCGTTCCATTCAGGGGTTGCATATGCGCGATGCGCTGGAGCGCCTTGATACGCTTTATCCCGGGCTAATCCTGAAGTTCGGCGGCCACGCGATGGCGGCGGGCTTATCGCTGGAGGAGGCGCGTTTTGAAGAGTTTCAACAGCGCTTCGGCGAGCTGGTGACCGAATGGCTGGATCCTGCGCTGTTGCAGGGCGAGGTGGTTTCCGATGGCCCGCTGGCGGCGGCGGAGATGAGCATGGAAGTGGCGCAGATGCTGCGCGACGCCGGGCCGTGGGGGCAGATGTTCCCGGAACCGCTGTTTGACGGTCGTTTTCGCCTGCTGCAGCAGCGGCTGGTGGGCGAGCGTCACCTGAAGGTGATGGTCGAACCGGTTGACGGCGGGCCGCTGCTGGACGGTATCGCCTTCAACGTTGATACTTCCATCTGGCCGGATAACGGCGTGCGTGAAGTCCAGTTAGCCTACAAGCTCGACATCAACGAGTTCCGCGGCAACCGTAGCCTGCAGCTGATCATCGATCACCTCTGGCCAAATTGACAACAGTGTAGGAATAAGGGCGCGAATCCGGTAGAATTCCGCTCTTATCACCGCATTTTGACAAATCCATTAAAAGAAACCGACCATGTTTGAAATAAATCCGGTAAAAAACCGCATTCAGGACCTCACGGAGCGCTCCGACGTTCTTAGGGGGTATCTTTGACTACGATGCCAAGAAAGAGCGTCTCGAAGAAGTAAACGCCGAGCTGGAACAGCCGGACGTGTGGAACGAACCCGAACGCGCCCAGGCGCTGGGTAAAGAGCGTTCTTCCCTGGAAGCCATCGTAGATACCCTGGATCAGATGTCCCAGGGGCTGGAAGACGTTGCCGGCCTGCTGGATCTGGCCGTGGAAGCGGACGACGAAGAGACCTTTAACGAAGCCGTCGCCGAGCTGGATACCCTGGAAGAGAAGCTGGCGCAGCTTGAGTTCCGCCGCATGTTCTCCGGCGAATACGACAGCGCCGATTGCTACCTTGACATTCAGGCCGGTTCCGGCGGCACCGAAGCCCAGGACTGGGCCAGCATGCTGATGCGCATGTACCTGCGCTGGGCGGAGGCGCGCGGCTTTAAGACCGAAATCATCGAAGAATCCGAAGGTGAAGTCGCGGGGATTAAATCCGTAACCATTAAGATCATTGGCGATTACGCCTACGGCTGGCTGCGTACGGAAACCGGCGTTCATCGTCTGGTGCGTAAGAGCCCGTTCGATTCCGGCGGCCGCCGTCATACCTCCTTCAGCTCCGCGTTCGTTTACCCGGAAGTGGAAGACGATATCGATATCGAAATTAACCCGGCCGACCTGCGCATTGACGTATACCGCGCCTCCGGCGCCGGTGGTCAGCACGTTAACCGTACGGAATCCGCGGTGCGTATTACCCATATCCCGACCGGGTTGGTGACGCAGTGCCAGAACGACCGTTCGCAGCACAAGAACAAAGACCAGGCCATGAAGCAGATGAAAGCAAAGCTTTATGAACTGGAGATGCAGAAGAAAAATGCCGAGAAGCAGGCGATGGAAGACAACAAGTCCGATATCGGCTGGGGCAGCCAGATCCGCTCTTACGTGCTGGATGACTCGCGTATTAAAGATCTGCGTACCGGGGTGGAAACCCGCAACACTCAGGCGGTGCTCGATGGCAGCCTGGACCAATTTATCGAAGCAAGTTTGAAAGCAGGGTTATGAGGAACCAACATGTCTGAACAACAAGCACAGGGCGCTGACGCGGCAATTGACCTTAATAATGAACTGAAAACCCGTCGCGAGAAGCTGGCTGCGCTGCGTGAGCAGGGCGTCGCATTCCCGAACGATTTCCGTCGTGACCATACCTCTGACCAACTGCACGCTGACTTCGATGGCAAAGAAAACGAAGAGCTGGAAGCGCTGAACGTTGAAGTGGCCGTTGCTGGCCGCATGATGACCCGTCGTATCATGGGTAAAGCGTCCTTCGTGACCCTGCAGGACGTAGGCGGCCGCATCCAGCTGTACGTGGCGCGTGATGACCTGGCGGAAGGCGTTTATAACGACCAGTTCAAAAAGTGGGACCTCGGCGACATCATCGCCGCCCGCGGTAAGTTGTTCAAGACCAAAACCGGTGAGCTCTCTATCCACTGCACCGAGCTGCGTCTGTTGACTAAAGCTCTGCGCCCGCTGCCGGACAAATTCCACGGCCTGCAGGATCAGGAAGCGCGTTATCGCCAGCGTTACCTGGACCTGATCTCCAACGATGAATCCCGCAAGACCTTCAAAGTGCGTTCGCAGATCCTGGCAGGCATCCGTCAGTTCATGGTTGGCCGCGGCTTTATGGAAGTAGAAACCCCGATGATGCAGGTGATCCCGGGCGGCGCTTCCGCGCGTCCGTTCATCACCCATCATAACGCGCTGGATCTGGACATGTACCTGCGTATCGCGCCGGAACTGTACCTCAAGCGTCTGGTGGTTGGCGGCTTCGAACGCGTCTTCGAGATCAACCGTAACTTCCGTAACGAAGGGATCTCCGTTCGTCATAACCCAGAGTTCACCATGATGGAACTCTACATGGCTTATGCGGATTATAAAGATCTGATCGAGCTGACCGAATCTCTGTTCCGCACCCTGGCGCAGGACATCCTCGGCAATACCGAAGTGCCTTACGGCGACCAGGTGTTCGACTTCGGCAAGCCGTTTGAAAAACTGACCATGCGCGAAGCGATCAAGAAATACCGTCCGGAAACCGAGATGGCGGATCTGGATAACTTTGATTCCGCGAAAGCGATCGCTGAATCTATCGGCATCAAAGTGGAGAAGAGCTGGGGTCTGGGCCGTATCGTGACCGAGATCTTCGAAGAAGTGGCGGAAGCGCACCTGATCCAGCCGACCTTCATCACCGAATACCCGGCGGAAGTTTCTCCGCTGGCGCGCCGTAACGACGTCAACCCGGAAATCACCGACCGCTTTGAATTCTTCATTGGCGGCCGTGAGATCGGTAACGGCTTTAGCGAGCTGAACGACGCCGAAGACCAGGCGCAGCGCTTCCAGGATCAGGTTGATGCGAAAGCCGCAGGCGACGACGAAGCAATGTTCTATGACGAAGACTATGTCACCGCGCTGGAACACGGCCTGCCGCCGACCGCTGGTCTGGGTATCGGTATCGACCGTATGGTCATGCTGTTCACCAACAGCCACACCATCCGCGACGTTATTCTGTTCCCGGCGATGCGTCCGCAGAAATAATCGCCCTTCGCGAAAAGCAAAAAACCCGGCTTGCCGGGTTTTTTTATGTCTGATGTGAGGTCCTAAGGCTGGCGTAGCCTGGCTCAGCGCAGCGCAAGCCGGGGATCTCGGATGGCGGCGTAAACGCCTTATCCGGGCTACGCAATGGCGCAGAACCGTAGGCCTGTGCAAGCGTAGCGCCGCCAGGCATTAATGACAGGCACAGGGCTGCGCCTGACCTGGAGAATAGTCAGCTTACCCGCGCAGACGCGCAACAAAGTCGGTCAGCGCCTGGCGGGCGTCCCGATTTTCCGCTTCCAGCACCATCCACGGGCTGAACGCCCACGGCGTGGCGGCCAGCGCGCTTAACATGGTTGCCAGGTCAACCCACTGATAGTCCATGACTTCATCGTCGTTAGGCTGCACTTCGCTTACCACGCGCGCGGCATATACCGGGCACACTTCGTTCTCAACGATACCGTTTGGGGCGACCGCCCGGTAGCGGAAGGCCGGGTGAACCGGCGCGATATCAGAGATCTCCACACCGAGTTCGAAGCGACAGCGGCGCGTGACGGCCTGCTCGAAGGTCTCGCCCTGCTGGGGGTGTCCGCAGACCGAGTTGGTCCATACCCCGGGCCAGGCTTTTTTGCCCAACGAACGGCGAGTGACCAGTAACTGACCCTGCTGGTTAAACAGCCAGCAGGAAAACGCGAGATGTAAAGGGGTATCAAACGTATGGGCGGCATACTTCTCCAGCATACCGGCAGGCTGATCCTGCTCATCCAGCAAAATGACGTGTTCCCCGGCCATGACGACTCCTGAAAATAAAAAATGACCCGGCACAAACCCGCCGGGTCATGTACTCAGGCCACTAGGGTAGCCCATAAATGGGAGAAAGGCATTACCAAAACAAGCCCTGGCAGCATGTTGGCGACCGGGAAAAGCTTAATGTTGCAGATGCGTAATCCAGTGGCCACCATCAGCAATCCACCGGCGCAGGAGAAATCCGCCATCATTGACGGCGTGATCATCGGCAGAATAAACACCGCTAGCATCGCCAGCGCCACCTGAATCACGATCTGCGGGATAGCGATGGTCATCACCGCGTAGCCCAGCAGCGTCGCGAAGATCCCGGCGGTAAAAAGATCGAGGATGGTTTTAATGTACAGGATTGATGGATCGCCGCTCATACCTTCGGTCATGGCACCAAAAATACCGGTACCGCTGGCGCAAAACAGGACCAAAATAGCCACGAATTTTTCGGTGAACTCTTCATGACCTAATCCCTGAACGGGTGGAAGAACTTTATTAATCAACCCGCGCGTTGATCCCGCCGCGCTGCCGATGCGTTTTTCCAGATGCAGCAGTTCGCCGAGGAAGGCGCCGAGTACCATCGCCAGCACTACCGCCGGCATATATTTCACCTTCAGTACCAGGGTGATACCCAGGCCGACGGAGCAGAGACCAAAGGTCATCGGCAGGGCTGTTTTGACGCGTTCCGGAAGTTTTCCTCCGGCCATTGCGCCGATCAATCCGCCGATAATCACGGCGGAACCATTTACATACGGACCAATTAACATTGCGAGTTCCTGTTACGTGTAAAGCAGCTCGCCCTCACCCCAGCGCGGGATGTTATTGACCTCCAGGTCAAACAGGTCAAGCGCGCGGTTTACGCTATGGGTAATAATGTCATCTGCGCTTTGCGGACGCTGATAGAGTGCAGGCACCGGCGGAAAGATGATGCCGCCCATCTCGGTAACTGCCGCCATATTACGTATATGGCCGAGATTAAGC
The DNA here is from genome assembly GCF_018223905.1 of Klebsiella sp. 28. Taxonomy (NCBI): domain Bacteria; kingdom Pseudomonadati; phylum Pseudomonadota; class Gammaproteobacteria; order Enterobacterales; family Enterobacteriaceae; genus Klebsiella; species Klebsiella sp. 28. Next base: position 63,280 of record NZ_JAGRQY010000076.1, on the reverse strand, counting down.
GGCGTCTCGCGCGCCAGCAGTACCAGCCGACGACGTTCCTTTAGCACTACGTCCGCCGCGCGGGTAAGCAGATTATCGGTGAGACAGTGGGCGATAGCGCCCAATGATCGCATCGAGCAGGGGGCAACCAACATCCCCAGCGTTTTAAACGAGCCGCTGGAGATGGACGCGCCCAGATGGTTGATGGGATGTACCACGTCAGCCAGCGCCATCACTTCATCTAAGCGGTAATCCGTTTCCAGCTCGCAGGTTTTTTCCGCACCTTTGGAGACCACCAGATGAACCTCTATCGCCAGTGGCCGCAAAAGTTCCAGCGCTTTCACGCCGTACTGGAACCCGGAAGCGCCGCTAATCCCAATGATGATGCGTGGTGTCATGGTATTCGCCCTTATTCGAAGTCCGGCAGGAAACGTTTTACATCAACCGCTTTGAACTTAGAGCGCTCAAAGTTGTGTTTCAGATGGAACGGTACGGTGCAGTCGAAAATGGTTTTGCACGACATTCCCTGCTGCAGCACGCTCGGGCTGTACTCTGGCAACTGCGACGGGTCGAGCGGATGACAGCGCACACCCGGGATCATTACGGTATCGACATCACCCTGGTAGCGGGTTTGCATCGCCCACAGCACATCGTCGCTATCGAAAATATCAACATCCTCATCCACCAAAATGACGTGCTTCAGCTCCGGGAAAGCGGAGAACGCCAGGAGCGCCGCCTGGCGCTGGCGGCCTTCATCGGCAGGGGAAGATTTCTTAAATTGCAGTACCGCCAGTAGTTTGCCGCCGCCTGCCGAGTGGGCGAAGACGTTGAGTAATTTGCCCGGCATGGCGCGCTCCACCATATCGAGAATACTCGCTTCGGTCGGGATCCCGGCCATGTTGACATGTTCTTCGCCTGGTCCGACGGTGGTGCGCCAGATAGGCTGAGTACGATGGGTGACGGCTTTGACTTTAATAACCGGAATCGCCTCTTTCGCTTCACCGGTATAGCCCGGGAACTCCGGCATTGCGCGGCCGGTATGGGTGTTCTGATCTTCGCGTACGCGCACGTTCGGCAGCAGTTCGCCTTCGATAACGATTTCGGCGTGGGCAATGGCTTTTTCATTAATAGTCTTACATTGCACCATCTCCACCGCGCGGCCACGCAGCGCGCCGGCGATGCTTAGCTCGTTGAAACCCAGCGGGGTGGTCGGTGGCTCAAAGCAGGCGGCGATTTCGATAGCCGGATCGACGCCGATACTGATCGAAATAGGCAGCGGCTGGCCCGCCGCTTCCGCCTTCATGCGGAAGGCATCGATATGACGACCCGGCGTCAGCCACATTGATAGCTCATCGCGGCTCTGGACACACAGGCGATGAATAGTGATATCGGATTCGTGGGTTTGCGGGTCGGAGGCGTAGCACAGGCCCATAGTGATATACGGACCGGCATCTTCTTCGGTGTTAGTTGGCGCAGGCAGCAGTTTACGCAGATCAAAATCAGCATCGCTGGCGAGGTGAACCACTTCCTGGCATACCGCCGTGTCCTGTACTATGGTTGGGCTAATAGCATTTTCAACGGAATCTTTCAGCAAATGACCCAGTTTTGCCGGTTCACACTGCAGGAACTGGCTAACGCGCTGGCGCGAGCCGTTCAGACCGATGGCCACGCTGATATCGTCGAACCCCTTAATTTTGTTAAAGACCATGACCGGGCCGTTCTTGCGCGTTGGGCGCTGGCAGGTGCCGCCGGCGCCCACGTAGCGGTAAACGCCTGAGAGCTCGGCGTGAGGATCGACTTCGGTATCGGTCTCAACATATTCGCCCGGCAGCGTTTTTAACAGTGCCAGAGCCGAACGTAAATCATGCACCGGTGAAGGCGTTTTTTTATCTGAATTTGCCATGAGTGTTCCTTTAAAAAGCAATTTTGCTAAGCGCACAATATTTTTCTTCGATAAATTAAACAAATACCGTTTACCGGATGGTCAGTAGATCAAAAAAGTTGGTTTTAAAAAAATGTTAATAAACAATTAATCAATATGGTGAATTCGACGCGGCTTTTTATTTCTCAGCGTTAGTGTGATACTGCCCGGAAGATAATTAATGAGGCCGGTCATGGATCTTAAACGCTTACGCTATTTTTGCCGGGTAGTGGAACACGGTTCGGTGAGTCAGGCGGCGAAGTCGCTCAATATGGCGCAACCACCGCTCAGCAAGCGGATTCAGGAGCTTGAAGAAGAGCTGCAGGTTTCACTTTTCGAGCGCCGCGGCAACCGCATTGAACCGACGGAAGCGGGGTATTTCTTATATCGAAAAGGCTGTGAAATTTTACGCCAGGTGGAGGATACCGCTCGGGAGACGGCCGATATTGCGCAAAAGACCCGCGTGGAAGTACGTATTGGCTTAACTCATCTGTACCAGAATTATTTTCAGCCTTTATTAATGGAGCTCTATCGGCGCAATCCTGAAACCGCGATAAATATCTCGGTGACTGACTCAAGTCATCTGGAAACATTATTAAATGAAGGCGCTATCGATCTGGCATTAATACAGCGACCCTACCGCGGAGAAGGCTTCGATTATATCTCCTTCGACCCCATTAAACTGGTAGCGGTCATTAATAAAAAATGCCTGTCGCAACCGCCTTCCAACCCCTATGACTACAATGCTCTGGCGGAGATGCCGCTGGTGCTGCTGCACCGGGCGAAAGATTCCGGCACCTATGAAATGTTAATGGACCTGTTCCGTAAATCCGGCGTTAGCGCGAAGGTGATTATGCATATTACCCAGCCCGGAGTGATCCTCGACTGGCTGGAGGACGGGCTGGAAGCGGCGACATTGCTGCCATCTTCGGAAGTGAATGCCGAAAAACTTCCTCATTGCTATGTGGTTGATGTCTTCCCCTCACCGCAAATATTTTATCCGGCTCTGGTGAAATTGCCGTCGATGCCGTATCTGCCGGCGCTGATGGATATTATCGCCGGGGGTTATCCTTTTACCGCGCCGAGGGAGTAGAGATCAGAGAAAAAGCGTAGAGCATTGGGGATTGTTGCACGGACTGGTATGATATTCGCCCTGATTGCGAGGTAAGTGGTTGTGTTAAGTGCAGGATGCCTGATGATGAAACGCTTTTATATGACACTGATGCTGGCGGCAAGCCTGGTGCTGGCCGGCTGCTCCAGCACCTCCGATTCCGGTGGCACCTACACCGTTAAACGCGGCGATACCCTGTACGGCATCTCCCGCACCACCGGCACCAGCGTTCGCGATCTGGCCCGCCTGAATAACATCTCCCCGCCTTACACCATTGAGGTGGGGCAGAAGCTGAAGCTTAACGGCAGCAGTTCAACGAAGACAACGAAGAAAAAATCTTCCTCTACGCGCACCGCGGCGGTCACGCCTTCGTCCGCGGTACCTCAGTCCTCCTGGCCGCCGGTGGGACAGCGCTGCTGGCGCTGGCCGACCAGCGGCAAAGTGGTCCTGCCTTATTCCACCGCCGATGGCGGCAATAAAGGCATTGATATCGCCGGAACCCGCGGCCAGCCGGTGTATGCCGCCGGGGCGGGCAAGGTGGTCTACGTCGGCAATCAGCTGCGCGGCTATGGCAACCTGATCATGATTAAGCACAGCGAGGATTACATCACCGCCTATGCCCACAACGATAAGCTAATGGTGAATAATGGCCAGAGCGTGAAGGCCGGCCAGCAAATTGCCACCATGGGCAGTACGGATGCCGACTCAGTGCGGCTGCATTTCCAGATCCGCTACCGGGCGACAGCCATCGATCCGCTGCGTTACCTGCCGCCGCAGGGAAGTAAACCTAAGTGCTAAAAGGTTATTTTATCGCCAGTCAGCATCCGGCAGGCTTGTCACAGGGTGCGTAAGGGCTATAATGCTTCTCGCACCTCTTCGCGGGCGTAGTTCAATGGTAGAACGAGAGCTTCCCAAGCTCTATACGAGGGTTCGATTCCCTTCGCCCGCTCCAAATTCAAGTCTCCTGAAGTCTACCCAACTCAATTTTCCCTTGATAAATCAGCGATTATAGCATTCTGTTAGTCTATTGAACTCCGGCAGAGGACTCCACTTTGGTTGCGGGATCGGCGTTTTGCGCTGCTGGCGCTGGAGTCGTAGCGTTTAGTGATATTTCCGCGCTTATCCTGTTTCCGCAGGATGAGTGATTTTACGCAACCGGCTCGCGCTGACGACGACCGATACCGCAGAGGCCGCGGCGGCGCTCCACAGCGCAACATGAATTGACCTTTCATCTGCTGCCAGCAGAACGGCTACGGCGGCGGCTCCCAGGCACTGCCCGAAAGTGCGCATAATGGATAAAACACCGGACGCATAACTCGCGTGCTCACGAATAACGTTTGAGAGCATTTCCCGGTTATTGGGACTCTGAAAGCAGCCAAACCCTATTCCGCATACCAGACTTCGCAGGCAGATATCCCACATTGAAGGTCTGGCGGGTAACGTCGCCAGCAGGATCAAACCGACGACAAATATCACCAGCCCCAGGGTGGATATCGCCGGGGCTGATATCGTGTCCGCCCAACGGCCTGCATGCGGCGCAATCAGCACGATCCCTAATGGCCACGGCGTAAACAGCAGGGCAGACACTACCGGACTGTAGCCGTATTCGCTCTGAAACAGGAAGGGTAGCGCAATAAAGGTGATCCCCTGGCTGACAAAAGCAACCATCGACGTGAAGGCCGCGAGGGTAAAACGTTCATTTTTAAACATGCTCGGCGGCAGTAAGGGATGACCCGTGCGGCGGATTTGCCAGATAAAAGCCATGCCGCTCAGCGCAGCGAGAGCCATCCAGCAAAGGCTGCCGAATTGAGAAGTAGCGTTCTGTAGGCTGTTCGCCGCCATGATCGTCGAACCCAACAGCAGCGCCGACAATATGGCGCCCACGGTGTCGAAGGGCGCCTGCATACGGATCGCATCCCGCGGCAGCGCTCTGACCGCCAGCAGTAAGGCGAGGGTGCCGGGAAGAATGTTTATCGCAAACAGCCATTGCCAGCTAAGAGTGTGAAGGATCGTACCGCCCAATACCGGGCCGATAGCGGAGCTCGAGGCAATGAGCAGGGCATGGAACCCCAGAATGCGGCCAAGTAAGCGTCCGGGAAATACGGACCTGAGTATTGCGGGGGCAATACTCAGCGTCGCCGCGCCGCCGATCCCCTGAAGCACGCGCATACCGATAAGCACTTCGGGCTTATTCGCCAGCGCACAACCCAGTGATGTCAGGGTAAAGGTCGTCAGGCCCGCCAGAAATACGGGGCGATAACCCAGACGGGCCGCAAGCGCCGCGAATATCGCCAGCGTCATCGCAGCCGCCAGCAGATACCCGTTGGCGAACCAGACGGCAATACTGGCAGGTACCTGCATCTCCTGAGCCATGGAGGGCAGGGCAATGTTGATCATGGTGCCATCAAACACGCCCATTAAGGTGGTGGTCATTATTGCGGCCATCACCCGTGCGCGCGCCGGGCCAGGCAGTCCTTCGTCGCCGGGTTGACTGGAAAAGAGCGTCATCATTTGTCCTCTGAGAAGAGTGTATGGATGACAAAACTATAAAGATGGCTTTTACCAGGCGGAAGGCGCACTATTTTCACTTTATTGTTGCATCAAACGCCTTATCTTAATGTGCTGGGAGGAAGGGTAATGTCTGATCCCGATTTTAATTTGCTGGTAGCTCTCGACGTATTGCTGAGTGAAGCGAGTGTCGCAGGTGCGGCTCGTCGTCTGAACCTCAGCACTTCGGCCATGAGCCGGACATTAAGCAGGTTACGCGATGTCACAGGAGACCCGATCCTGGTACGCGCCGGGCGTAACATGGTACTGACCCCGTGGGCCGAAGCGACCCGGGATCGCGCCAGGCGTGCAGTGCACGATGCCAGGGCGGTATTACAGCCCTCAACTGAAACGTTCAGCGCGCAAAATCTGGCGCGTCTTTTTACCATCAGGGCAAACGATGGTTTTGTGGTGGCGTTTGGGCCTGCGCTTATAGCAGCGGTTGCCGACGCAGCGCCGGACGTCTGTATACGCTTCGCGCCTAAGCCGGAAAAAACGTCGCGCTATCTTCGGGAAGGGCTGGTTGATCTGGAGATTGGCGTTCAGAGTAATATGGGGCCAGAAATACGGCTGCAACGACTGTTTGAGGATCGGTTTGTTGGCGTCGTCCGTAAAGGGCACCCGCTGGCTAAGCAGGCTGAAATAGGCGTGAGTGATTATGTCGCCTGGGGCCATGTGGTAGCGTCACCCGAGGGCGCGTTGCACGGATCCGTTGACGATGCGCTGGCCGAACTGGGGACAAAACGTAAAATTGCAAGCGTCGTACCGGGATTTCCGACAGCACTTTCCGTGGCGCTGGAATCGGATCTTATCGCCATGATACCCGCACTCTATTTACTCAATCAGCAGGTAACGGACCAGGTACACCTTTTCGAGCTGCCGTTCAAAAGCCGTCGTATTACGGTATCGCAGATGTGGCACCCAAGAATGGAACGCGACCCCGGTCACCGCTGGCTGAGAGAGCAAATTCTTGCGATATGCGGTGTGGCCCGGTCAGTCATGACTAAGGAGCCTGTATAGCGATTGCTATAACATCAATGTATATTAAATGAATAATTCAACTTACTGATATTTAAGGTTAAATGCATCAAACGAAGTAGCGGTGTAGTAGCTAAATTGAGATGTCCATCTCTGACCAAATAGACATGTCCGCGCTACCGTCTCGCCACAGCGATCGCTGCTTTCAAAGGATGAGACTCATGACGGCATACGGAACGGAAATTTTCTCAATGAGCGATGTGAACAGACTCACGATCGAAGTCTCCATACTTCGATAGATCGTTTATGTTCTTTCCGCGAGACCTGATCGAAAGCCCTCCTGGTACCTTTAAATTAACAATTAACGATAAATAAAGGACAGCTTCCCTGTCCTTTATTCTTTTTTATTCAGTTTTGCTCTCGCGCGATCGTAATACCTCACCGACCACCGGGGCGGCGGTAAACGCATTTGGCCATCCCGCGTAGAACGCCGCCTGGGCGACCACTTCTCCGGCCTCTTCAGCCGAAAGCCCATTATCCATAGCTCTGTTTAGGTGGTAGCCAATCTGCGCGCTCTGTCCGGCGGCGATTAACGCGCTGACCGTCACCAGACTTCTGTCGCGGGGCGTAAGCGCGGGCCGTTGCCAGAGGTCGAGAAACAGCGGGTCGGCGGTAAATTTAACCAGGCCAGGCGAAATGGGGCCGACATTTTTTTCCACGGTGTCTGCACGCTGTTTCTCTACCTGTTCATTGAGTGGCAGCAGCGTTGGCGAGGCGGCGGGCAGGGCCTCTGCCATCACGCCCCTGGCTTCAAAGATGGCTTTAGCGACGCTGACGGCTGACATCGCATTGGGCCAGCCAGCGTAGAAGGCGAGGTGAGTAATGATCTCTGACACTTCCGCTGGCGTCACGCCGCTATCGAGCGCAACGGCAATATAGTGCTTCAGCTCGCCTGGCTGGTTGCGGGCAATCAGCATCGCTACGGTCACGATGCTACGGTCGCGGGCGGACAGGGCGTCACGTTGCCAGAGGTCGTTGCTGATGGCCTCGCGGCCGAAGCGTGCCAGCGCCGGGGAGACCGCTTGAATATCAGCGTCCGCAAGGGTGGAAGGGGTAATTTTCATCATAGCTTCATCTCTTTGTTCGTGGGCATAAGCAAAATCAGACAGCACAAGCGACAAGGCTGCCGCGGCAATCACATTTTTCATGTTTTATTCTCCCTGCTGAACAGGACAGAGGGTTACCGCGTCCACACCTGATGATGGTCTTTGGCTTGCGGCGTGTTTTGCGCCATCACGCCTGTGAGGAAGTGCGGCTGGTAGGCTTCTTCCAGATAACGGATGTCTTCCGGGCTCAGTTGAAGGGCTACAGCGTTGACCGCGCCGTCAACATGATGCTTTTGCGTGGCGCCGATCACCGGGGCGGTGACTTTAGTCAGCAGCCAGGCCAGCGAAATTTCGGTCATCGAGACCTGATGCCGTTCGGCAATTTCGGCGACGCGGGCAATAATGATCCGGTCCTGCTCTGCCGTGCCGTCGTATTTGCCCCGGGCATAATCATCTTCCACCTCTCGCCGCGTGTGGCCTTCTAAGCGGGAGAGACGGCCGCTGGCCAGCGCGCTATAGGGAGTCATGGCGATACCCTCTTCTGCGCACAGCCCGAACAGCTCTCGTTCATCTTCACGCATAATCAGGTTGTAGTGGCTCTGCACAGAAACAAAGGATGTCAGCCCTTCGCGTTCGGCAAGGGCGTTCGCCTTCGCCAGCTGCCAGGCATAGCAATTGGAAATGCCAATCGCGCGCACCTTGCCGGCGGTCACTGCGGTGTGCAGCGCCTCCAGCACGTCGATAACCGGGGTGTTGTAATCCCAGATGTGGTAGATGTAGAGGTCGATGTAGTCCATCCCGAGGTTTCGCAGACTCTGGTCAAGCGAGCGGGCTATCGCCTGTTTTCCGCTGATCCCCTCGGCAATCTGGGCAGCGGTTCGTGGCAGAAACTTGGTGGCCAGCACCACCTCCTCGCGTTTTGCCATCTCCCGCAGCGCCCGGCCAACGTACCGTTCGCTGGAGCCGTTCTGATAGGCGATGGCGGTATCGTAAAAATTGATGCCCTGTTCCAGAGCGTGGCGGATGATGTCCCGGCTGGCTGTTTCGTCCAGCGTCCAGCGATGCTGACCCGTTGACGGATCGCCAAACCCCATACATCCCATGCAGATACGGGAGACCAGTAAGTCACTCTTCCCGAGCCGGGTATACTGCATCGTTATTTTCTCCCTTTGGGTTATTCCACCAGAGTATTAAGCCGCGCGATCAGTCTGGCCGCGTGTTCCCGGGCAAGCGTTTTTTGCTGAGCGATTTTGTCGGCATCCCGGTCGGCGTAGCTAATACCGCAGGTATAAACCGGCGCCAGCAGCGCAAGATTGCACAGCCTGGCCGTGGTCTCGAAGGGAAGGAGATACTCCTCAATGGCATGGCCAAAGAAACCGTCAGCGGTATAGAGCGCCTGTGGCGCTCCCGTGGTGAAGGAGAGGAGCAGCTTTTTACCACCCAGTTTCGCCGTTGAGCCATGGGCGAAGCCGTGGACAAATACCTCGTCCAGCCACTGTTTCATTAACCCGGGCAGCCCATACCAGCTAAAGGGAAACTGCCAGACAATCACATCCGCCTGCAGCAGGCTTTCCTGCTCAGCGGCGATGTTGAATTTGCCGTCCGGATAGAGCCAGTCCAGACGACGGATTTCCGCATCAGGCAGGGCGGTCGCCAGCTCATCGAGGATGGTGGCGTTGGCGATGGAATGGTTAAGATCCGGATGCCCGGAAACGACAAGAATATGAGCCATTCCCAACGTTACTCCTGATGTTTAAATTCAGCGGAGAAGAGATTTTCCCAGCTAATAAACGAGCCGAGTGGAATACACTCGAAGGTTAATAGACCCGCTTTTGCCAGCGGAAATTCGGCCATGACATTATTCGCCTCTTCCACGGTGTCGCACTCGAGGAAAATAGCGACGCCGGGTCGATCCTGACGGAAATAGATGTCGCGAATAAAACCTGACTTGTACAGTCCCCAGGCGTGCAGGGCTTCTGCGGTAAGGTGCGGCGCATAGTGTTCCAGCGTCGCGCCGGGGGCAGGGATATCCAGACATAAAATTCGCATAGTTGTCTCCGGAAAGTCGTTGTCAGCGGGAAGAGACAAAAGTATACGAGCCGCAGGGGGGGAAGATTAGGCGGTCATTGACTTAAGAATATTTAGCCTGTACTTAATAATCAGGCGAGGGTGTCTTAAGGAGATGCTATGAATAACGCGCTTTATAATCAGATACGCATCTTTCAGAGCATTGCGCGCGAGGGCAATATCTCGGCCGCCGCGCGCAAGCTCGAAATCACGCCGCCGTCGGTCAGCAATGCGCTCAGGCTGCTGGAGGAGCATATTGGCCACCCCCTTTTTGTGCGCACTACCCGGCGTATCGAGCTGACGGAAACCGGGCAACAGCTGCTGGAGCAGACCGCCGCGGCGGTGGAGACACTGGAAAAGTCGCTGGAAATCATCCGCGACCAGAATCAGGAGCCCTCCGGGGCAGTGAGAATAACCCTCTCGCGCTTTGCCTACCTGCTTATTCTCAAACCGGCGATGGCGGCATTTTGTCAGCAATATCCGGGGATCCAGCTGGAAATATCGGTCTATGACGGTACCGTCAATATTATTGAAGAACGTTTCGACCTTGGGATCCGCTTTGGCGATATTCTCGAAGGCGGCGTGGTCGCCCGCCCGTTAATGAAGCCGTTTCGTGAAGGGCTATACGCCTCCTCTGCCTATCTTGCCGAATATGGCGTGCCCGCGATGCCTGCCGATCTCCATCATCACCGGCTGATTGGCTATCGCTTTATTACCAACAACCGCATCCTGCCGCTGATCCTCAATGACCACGGCGAGCAGCTCACCGTCGAGATGCCCGGACAGTTAATCAGCAATGATATTGACGTCATGGCCGACGGTATTCGCCACGGACTGGGGATTGGCCGTTTATTTGAACCTATCCTGCAATTACAGCCCGATCGTGAGCAGTTTATTCCCGTGATGGAGGACTACTGGAAAACCTATCCGCCGGTTTATCTCTATTACCCAAAAAACGCGGGCAGAACGAAAAGGGTGAAAGCCCTGATTGATTTCCTGATAATGCATGCCGCGGAATAAAGGCTATTTTGCGTGCGAAATATCTGAAGGCACAGATCCTGTCTTTCCCTCAGTCTTAACCCTATACTCCTTGCGGATAAAGCGGTTTTTATCGCGATGATTTTTGCCGCTCAACGGCTTAACCCATCACCAACGTCATAGGCTGGGAATATCAATAAGGGAGAGGTATCAATGGGCAGACGCTTCATAGTCTGTATATTCGCGCTGGTGGCGTTTTCGGCCAGTGCTGCGCATGGTGTTCACGGTGGCCATAACGGGCAGTCGGTGAGCGCTGGCGCCGACGGCGGCAACGGTTCGAACGGCGGCGATATCGATAATTCCTCGGGTCGGGCAGGGTGCCCTGGCGGCACCGATCCCGATAAGCACGGTCATTTTTATCTCCCTGGCACCAGCGAACCCTGCAATCCTGGGCCCCAGGATGCAGAGAAAGTCGGGTCTTCCCGCTAGCGTTCAGCTCAGATCGTGCAGCGCTTTGTCCAGCGGCGGGGAAAGCTGAATATCNNCCGCCAGTCCGCCACGCTCCGGTGAGCAGCACATGACGCCCGCTTTCACCGGGCCTGGCGGAAAGTAGCCGAGCCGCAGCAGCGGCCAGCGCTCGCCGTCGGTTGAATACTGCAGCCTTAACGCGTCGCCCTTGCGGGTCAGCCGCAGCCAGAAGGTGCGCGGGTCGCCGGGGAAAAGCCCGGTGGCCCAGTCGGAGTGGGTTAGCGTCAGTACGCTGCCGATGGCCGGGGCATCGTCATTAAACTCAATTCCCGCCTTCAGCCAGGTCTGCTCGTCGGCCATCATCATCAGCCCAGCCTGGTCGTAAAGCGTGGTGAAATCCGCACAGATTTTTGCCTGCAGGGTAAAATCGCCCGCCACTTCTGCGGCATAGAGATGGCCAGAGAAGCGCTCGAAGCCATACCAGGTATGGCGCCAGAAGTCGGTATGCTTATTAGTGACCACCGTCAGGCCGTCGGAATCGCGGCGCCACTCGGCAGGTTCATTGATCCAGTGAAAGTACGGCTGCATTTTTCCTCCGGGATATGCTTTCAGACAGGGTTATAACAGCGACTGCAGCGCGGGTGACGCCATGCTGGCCTCAAAGGGAATAATCTCTGTACGGGCGAGACCCAGCTGCTGGAAGGGATCCTGGCTCAGACGCGCTTGCAGAGTTTCCCGGCTATCGCATTTTGCCAGAATGACGCCGCCGGTGCGGGGAATACGGCGGCCGGAGGCGAGAAAGAGGCCGTCGGCATAGCCTTTTTTGAGCCATTCGATGTGGGCGGGGATCGCACGGTCAACCTCTTCGAGCGGTTTTATATACGTTAAAACAACCACATAAATCGTACTCATCCTGAAAGCCCTGGCAATCCAATGGGATCTCCAGCCTGACATATTTCGATGATGGAGAAAAGAAAACGCGGCATTTTTCCGTGCTATTTAGCAGGGATGGCGGGGCGCAACATCCCGGATGCTCATCGCAGACGTGAATTAATATATATGTTTTTGCGCATGTATATTGATCTTTCTTTGTGGCCCCGTATGCTGTCCGTCACGCTTGAGGAGAAATCATGTCTTTATTGCCCCTGCAACTGTTCAAAAACCTCGCCGATGAAACTCGGCTGGGGATCGTATTGCTGCTCAAGGCGCGTGGAGAGTTGTGCGTGTGCGATCTCTGTACGGCGCTCGTCCAGTCCCAGCCCAAGATCTCCCGCCATCTGGCGATGCTCCGTGAGAGCGGATTGCTGCTGGATCGTAAACAGGGTAAGTGGGTCCATTACCGCCTCTCTCCGCAGATGCCGGCCTGGGCGGCGCAGGTGATTGAGCAGGCCTGGCTCAGTCAGCAGGAGGATGTGCGGCTGATGATCAGCAGACTGGCTGGCGGGCCGGGGTGCCGGTAAAAAATTTATCTTAACATATATGATTTTTCGAATGTGATTGGCGGAGGAACGATGTTGCTGGCAGGTACGATTTTTATCCTGACCCTGGTGCTGGTGATCTGGCAGCCGCGGGGGTTAGGGATCGGCTGGAGCGCGGCCTTTGGCGCGGCGCTGGCGCTGGCCACCGGTGGCGTACAGGTAGCCGATATCCCGGTGGTATGGCATATCGTCTGGAATGCGACCGCCACCTTTATCGCCGTTATCATTATCAGCCTGCTGCTTGATGAGTCTGGCTTTTTCGAATGGGCCGCGCTGCACGTTTCCCGCTGGGGAAGAGGCCGGGGTCGACTGCTGTTTACCTGGATTATCCTGCTCGGCGCGGCGGTGGCGGCGCTGTTTGCCAACGACGGGGCGGCGCTGATCCTCACGCCAATCGTGATTGCCATGCTGCGAGCGCTGGGGTTCAGCAAGGGAACGATGCTGGCCTTTGTCATGGCCGCCGGATTTATTGCCGATACCGCCAGCCTGCCGCTGGTGGTGTCGAATCTGGTGAATATCGTTTCGGCAGATTTCTTTGCCATCGGCTTTAGGGAGTACGCTTCGGTGATGGTGCCGGTCGATCTCGCGGCGATCCTCACCACCCTGGCGATGCTGCACCTGTTCTTTCGCAAGGATATCCCGCCGGCCTGGGATATGGCGTTACTGAAAGCGCCGGCCACGGCAATAAAAGATCCAGCGACGTTCCGCACCGGCTGGGGCGTGCTGCTGCTGTTGCTGGCTGGCTTTTTCGTCCTTGAACCGCTGGGGATCCCGGTCAGCGCCATCGCGGCGCTCGGTGCCGGGATCCTGTTTGCTGTCGCGAAGCACGGGCGGGTAATTAACACCGGTAAGGTGCTGCGCGGCGCCCCGTGGCAGATAGTGATCTTCTCGCTGGGAATGTATCTGGTGGTGTATGGTCTGCGAAACGCCGGGTTAACGGACTATCTGACCACGGTGCTGAACATGCTGGCGGAGCGCGGCCTCTGGGCCGCGACGCTGGGCACTGGTGTTCTGTCGGCCTTCCTCTCTTCGATTATGAATAATATGCCCAGCGTACTGGTCGGCGCCCTGTCGATTGATGGCAGCGCGGCAACAGGGACGATCAAAGAGGCCATGATTTATGCCAACGTCATCGGCTGCGATCTGGGGCCCAAGATCACGCCAATTGGTAGCCTGGCCACGCTGCTGTGGCTGCATGTGCTGGCGCAGAAGCACATCACCATCGGTTGGGGGTATTATTTCCGCTGCGGCATCACCATGACCCTGCCGGTGCTGCTTGTGACGCTGGCCGCGCTGGCGCTGCGTCTCTCCTTCAACCAGCCATGAGAACGTACTATGAGCATCACCATTTACCATAACCCTGACTGCGGCACCTCGCGTAATACGCTGGCGCTGATCCGTAACAGCGGCGCCGAGCCCACCATTATCTATTATCTGGAGACGCCGCCGTCGGGTGATGAGCTGCGCCAGCTGCTCGCCGCGATGGGGATCCCGGTGCGCGCGCTGCTGCGGAAAAACGTCGAACCCTACGACGCGCTGGGCCTGGCGGAAGACCGGTTTACTGACGACCAGATAATCGACTTTATGCTTCAGCATCCGATCCTGATTAACCGTCCGATCGTAACGACACCGCAGGGCACCCGACTCTGCCGCCCGTCAGAGGTGGTGCTGGAGATCCTGACGGCGCCGCAACAAGGCGCATTCGTGAAGGAGGACGGTGAGCCAGTCATTGATGCCGCAGGGCAGCGTGTGAAATAGCGCGCAGAATGGCGCCGGCTGTAGCAGCCGGCATGCCGTGTTAAACCTGCTGTATGGTAGGCTCTCCAGGTATGTAGCGCCTGGATTGCTGACAATATTCTCGCTTAGCGCTATTTCTCCACTATCCAGTCTGTTTCCCTTACTTTTCCTGCCGTTATACACCGCCTCTGCGCCGGTGGTTTATGTCTCTCGATAAATTATTAACTGTTTGTTTTTAATGGGTAAAATATCGTTTTGTGCGTAATGATATAAAGTCAACGTCGTTTGCATTATTGCGAACATTAAATCTGTAAAACTAGATGTTTGTCGACTTTTCATCTAAAAAGGGAAGGTAAGGGGCTGGACAAAACCATTGCGTGGTTATCAAATGGTTAAAAATGCTCGTGTTTGATGTTAATACAAACAAATTATAAATCGTCAGCCTGCTTTATACGGTTAACTTGCGCTGCGGCGCACCTTACCTGGAGAATTTATGCATTCCTCTGTTAATAAAAACGAAAGCCGTACCTTTTTCGGCCATCCTTATCCGCTGGGCTCGCTGTTCTTCACTGAAATGTGGGAGCGCTTCTCGTTTTACGGCATCCGTCCTTTACTGATCCTGTTTATGGCGGCGACAGTGTACGACGGCGGCATGGGCCTGGCGCGAGAGAACGCCTCGGCGATCGTTGGGATTTTTGCCGGCAGTATGTATCTGGCCGCGCTGCCGGGCGGCTGGCTGGCGGATAACTGGCTTGGCCAACAACGCGCCGTCTGGTACGGCTCTATCCTGATCGCCCTGGGGCACCTGTCGATCGCTCTGTCAGCATGGCTGGGCAACGATCTGTTCTTTATCGGTCTGATGTTTATCGTCCTGGGTTCCGGGTTGTTTAAAACCTGTATCTCGGTGATGGTCGGCACCCTGTATAAAAAGGGCGACGCGCGCCGCGACGGTGGTTTTTCGCTGTTCTACATGGGGATCAACATCGGCTCGTTTATCGCGCCATTGATCTCTGGCTGGCTTATCAAATCGCATGGCTGGCACTGGGGCTTCGGCATCGGAGGGATCGGGATGCTGGTGGCGCTGATCATTTTCCGTGTCTTTGCCGTACCGTCGATGAAGCGCTATGACGCGGAGGTTGGCCTCGATTCCACCTGGAACAGCCCGGTGGCGAAAAAGAATGGCGTTGGAGCGTGGCTGCTGGCGCTGGCGCTGGGAGTGGCGGTGCTGGTCACGCTTATCAGCCTGGGCACGATCGTGATTAACCCGGTAGCGGTGGCCAGCGTGCTGGTCTATGTGATTGCCGCCTCCGTGGCGCTCTATTTCATCTGGCTGTTCGTCTTCGCCGGACTCAACCGTAAAGAGCGGGCGCGCCTGCTGGTGTGCTTTATTTTGCTGGTCTCGGCGGCCTTTTTCTGGTCCGCGTTTGAACAGAAACCGACCTCCTTCAACCTGTTTGCTAACGACTATACCAACCGGATGATCGGCGATTTTGAGATCCCCGCGGTCTGGTTCCAGTCGATTAACGCCTTGTTTATCATTCTCCTCGCGCCGGTATTCAGCTGGGCGTGGCCTGCGCTGGCGCGTAAAAACGTTCGTCCGGGCAGTATGACCAAATTCGTGATTGGCATCCTGTGCGCAGCGGCGGGCTTTGGCCTGATGATGCTGGCGGCGCAGAACGTTCTGAGCAACGGCGGGGCCGGTGTGTCGCCGCTGTGGCTGGTGGGCAGCATCCTGATGCTGACGCTCGGTGAACTGTGCCTCAGCCCGATTGGGCTGGCGACCATGACTCTGCTGGCGCCGGAGAGAATGCGCGGCCAGATGATGGGGCTGTGGTTCTGCGCCAGCGCGCTGGGTAACCTGGCGGCGGGCCTGATCGGCGGTCATGTGAAGGCCGATCAGCTGTCGCTGCTGCCGGACCTCTTCGCCCGCTGCTCCATCGCATTGCTGATCTGCGCCGCCGTGCTGGCCGTGCTGATTGTCCCGGTCCGCCGGATGCTGGAGAACAGTCGGTCCAGCGCCGCGCAAAAATCCCTCAGCAACGCCTGACGCAAGCCTCAGGCCGGCCCGGTGGGGCCGGCTTGTTTTTTGTCCAATCCCCGCCCCAGCAGAACAAAATCCCCTTTTCACAATGCGCGATGTCCCATAACGTGAGCGTGTTCTTTGAAATCACGTCGCTTTCCGGTCCATAGTGTAGTCAGGTTTACTATGTGGTTAATATAAGGACACACCTATGCCAGCAGTCATTGATAAAGCATTGGATTTCATCGGTGGTATGAATACGTCTGAGCCAGTACCACAGTCTATGGATGAAAGTACCGCGAAGGGAATTCTCAAATATTTAAAAGAACTGGGCGTACCAGCCACCCCGGCCGACGTCGCTGCGCGCGGCCAACAGCAGGGCTGGAGCGCTGGGTTTACCGACAAAGTGGCGGAGTGGGCTGAACGGGTCGCCGCCGGCGAACGGCTGGTGATTAAGCATCCGGAATTCTTTTCCACCTATATGCGGGAAGAGCTGCGCGCCCTGGTGTAATCGCCGCGCATCCACCCCGCCCCTTCAGCTTAATGCCTTCCCCTATTGGGAAGGCATTTTGGCGGATGACAAACCCGTTTCGTTATTGTGCCCGCCTTACTGCCGGGTGGCGGCTTTCGCCTTACCCGGCCTACAAAAAAATGCAATATCAAACAGTTATGCAGTTAGCTGTAGGCCCGCGCAAGCGCTGAATATTGCACTTTGTCTGCAGTCTGATTGCCTTCCCCTATTGGGAAGGCATTTTTGTTACTGCCCTCGATAGCCGCCGCCCAGGGCTTTGATCAGGGTAATGTCGGTGCTTAGCCGCTGGGCCTCAATGTCCAGCAGCAACAGCTGCTGGGCGAGGACCGCCCGGCGGGCTTCTTCGGCGGCGTAGCGGCTGAGGAGGCCGCGCTGATAATGGGCGCGAGCGCTATCGGTGGTGGTCTGCGCCGCGGTGACTTTTAGCTGCTGCAGCGCGCGCTGCTGATTCAGGTCGTTAAGCTGGCTGGAGCTGATAGCGACATCGCGAACCGCATCCAGCACCGCCTGGTTGTACTGTTTGATCAGGATGTTGCTGGCGGTGCGTACCGACTGCAGATTAGCGTTCAGACGACCGCCGTCGAAGATCGGCAGATACAGCCCGGGCAGCAGGTTGATCTGCTGGAAAGAGGACTTAAACAGATCCCCGACGCTCAGAGCGTTATAGCCCCAGAACGCTTTGATATCAAAATGGGGATAGAAGGCCGCTTTCGCCGCATCGACCTGGCTCAGGGAGGCGGTGACGTAGCCGCGCAGCGCCTGCAGGTCCGGACGGCGGGCCAGCAGCTCGAAAGAGAGCGACGGCGGCAGCGTCTCCTGGAGCGCCGGCAGCGCCACCGGATGGATGGCCGGCATGCTCTGCGCATCGGCGCCGATAAGCGCCCGCAGGGTTTCACGATACTGGGTCAGCATCCCCTCGGCGCTAATGATCTGCTGGCGAGCGGCGAGCTGTTCGGCCTGGGCGTTGGCCACATCCACACTGTCTTCCAGGCCGCGCCGGGTCCGGTGCTCGTGGGCTTCCACCGAGAATCGGGCAATGCCCTCCAGCTCCTGCAGCAGCGCGATTTTCTGGAACGTCGCCTGCATGGCGAAATAGAGCTGCGCCACGCTGCTGGCGATGTCGAGCTCAATGCCGGCGGTCTCCGCCAGCCGGGCGTTTTTCTCGCCAATAGCGGCGGCGACCCGTGCGCGATCGGCCCCCCAGAGATCGATATTCAGCTGCGCCCCGACGCCAACGGTATTCAGCGTATACCAGGGGCCGTTTTTATCCACCGGCAGGGAGTATGAGTAGGGCCAGCTAAAGGATTTGTCGGTGATCCGCAGGCGGTTTTGCGCCGCGACGGCGGTAGCCTGCAGGCCCATCGCCGACCGGGCGAGTTCCACCGTGGACTGCGACTGGGAGATGCGCAGCCGGGCGGCCTGCATGGTCGGCGAGTTCTGCAGCGCCCGGTTGATCAGCATATTGAGCTGAGGATCATCATAGGCCTCCCACCAGCGGGCGGCCGGCCAGTCGCTGTTCGCCAGGTGGATCACCTGCGCCAGCTGGGCCTGCTGCGGATTGACGATGGCGACCTGGGCAGGCTCATCCTGGATCAGCGCGCAGCCGCTGAGCAGCGTCAGCGTCAGGGTAAAAAGAGTGCCGCGCAGGCGCGCGGAGAAAGGAAGGATCATCATGACGTTTTAGCCTGTTGCTCAGTCGCTATCGGTGTCGGCCCCCAGTCGGGCAGGGCGGCCAGCGCGGCGGCCAGCGCCGGGCCAAAGGGGTTAGTCAGGTCGGCGGTCAGCTGTTCGCCAGGCGCCGTCGCCTCCTGTTCGATACGTTCAGCGTAGCGCCGCAGCTGTTCGGCGCAGCGGGTCAGGGTCGGGTCTCCCGGCGCGGCGTTGAGTCGGTAGCCTTCGCTGAGGCGGGCGATCTCCTCGGCCTGGGCGAGGGTGGCGCGCATCGGCCAGCCTTTCGCCTGGGGCCAGGGGTGAGCATACGTGCCCAGCGGTTCGGCGCGAACCCGGTGGATCAGCGCTTCGCTGTCGGTGAAGGCGACAAGCAGGGGAGCCAGCGGAACCGCCTCCTTCGGGGCGGCGAGGCAGTCCGCCAGCCGGCGATAGAGTGCCGCAAGGCGGGTTTTCAGCTGCGGCGCTTCGCTGTCCGGCCAGAGATACAAATGAACAATGGAGGAGACCAGCACCCCGAGCAGGATGCCCAGCACCCGATCCCGGAGCTCGGTGAGGTTCGTCAGCGGAGCAAACCAGCTGAGAAAGGCCAGCGCAAAGGTGAAACCAATCTGGATCCCGGCGTAGGCGATACGCTCCGAGCCGGCGGCAATCCACGCCGCCAGCGCCAGCACCGGCAGGGACATCGCCAGCAGGCCCGTCAGCGAATCGGTCCAGGGCTGGACAAAGACGATTAACAGCAGCGCCAGCAGGGAGGCGAGCAGCGCCCCGGCGATGCGCAGCCATGTCTTTTGCATCGTGGCGCCCAGCCCGGGCTGGGCGACGATCACGCAGCTCAGCATAATGGTATGTAGACCCTGCCAGTCGGCAGCGGTATAGAAGACATAGCAGATTAGGGTCGCCAGCAGGGTCTTGAGCGCAAAATGGAGATATGCCGGGTTGCGCCAGGCGTCCGGCGCCAGCAGGGGCGCCTTCTCCACCTCACCCTGCGGCAGGGCAACCGGCTCGCCCTGCGCCAACCGCTGCAGAGTGGTAGCCATCTCCTGCAGAACAGCGCGATTGACGCCGCAACCGCTGAGCGTCAGGGGAGGAATGGCGCCGTCAAACGGCCCCTCGCTAAGGGCGTTCTTCAGCTGAAGTACCGCCTGCGACAGCTGCTGGCGATCGTCACTATCCGCCTCGTCTGCTTGCAGCAGGGTCGCCAGCTGGTAGCAGCGCAAAGTGGCGGCCAGCCGCGAGCGCCAGGCCTGGGGAGCGGCGGCGATCTCCGGTGTCGCCCGGCTGGCCTGGGCGAACAGCGACTGCAGCTGATTGAACTGCGCGGCGGTCTCGCCGAAGGTCGGTAGCGCTTCAGCGTCCGGGGCCGCCAGCCGCCGGGCGACCTCGTGCAGCATCCCGGCCAGACGCGCCTTAAACTGGTTGCCGGGAAAGGCCTGCTGAAAGCAGGCGTTGACCAGCAGGGTGACGAGGATCGCGGTGTTAATCGCCACCCACAGCCAAAGCAGCAGCCGCACCAGGATCTCGCTCTGGCTGGTCATCGACGGGAAGGTCTGAGCGTAAATCACCGCCAGCGCCACCACGAAAAAGGCCAGTCCCAGCTTGCCCAGCACCCGCATCAGATAGAGGGCGCAGAAAAAGAGCGCCACGGAAGCCGCCAGGCGGATCAGCGGGTAGTCATAGGTCCACTTGATGATCAGCAGCACGCCGCCGAGCGCCACGGTGACGGTGACAAAAAAGACCACGCTGACCAGCTTAATCATCAACACGTTAGGCTGGCTGACGTAGAATACGACGATCAGCGCAACGGCCAGGAAAGGGATCTGCAGGGTCATAAACAGGGTGATGAGCACCGCGCAGCTTAGCGTCAGGCGCAGCGTGTAGCTGGCGCGTCCCGGCGCGTCGCGCAGTTCCTGGCGTAAAAAATGGGCGAGAGGAAACATAGCGTCGCCCGGCTACGGCTGCAGCACGGCGCTGGCCGAGGCGCCCATGCGGAACAGTTCCGGGTCGGGATCGCTGACGGCGATTTTCACCGGGAAGCGCTGCGAGACGTGGACCCAGTTAATGCTTTTCTGGATCAGCGGCAGCCCTTCGATGACGCTCCCACCTTCGGGCAGGACCCCGGAGCCGACCGAATCCACCACCCCGTTAAAGGTCCGGTTGTGGTTGGTCATCACGGTGATCCGCGCCGCCACGCCGGGGCGCACGTTGTTCAGGTCGGTTTCGCGGAAGTTCGCGATCACATACCAGCGGTCGTCATCCAGCAGGGTGAAGACCGGTTTCAGCGCCGAGGCGTACTGGCCGACGGTGGTTTTCAGCGCCACCACCACGCCGTTGAACGGCGCGCGCACTTCGGTAAATTCCAGATGCAGTTCAGCGAGGGCGATTTGCGCCAGGACCCCGGCGCGTTGCGCCACCATGGCATCCACGCCAGTCACGGCCGCCGAGGCCTGTTTGGCCTGCAGCAGCGTGGCCTCCAGCTCCGCCCGCGCCGCTTTCTCAGCGGTGCGCGCCTGATCGAGATCTTCCTGGGAAGCGAACCCCTGCGGCACCAGCGGCTCAAGGCGGATACGCGTGGAGGTGGTCTGCTTAACCAGCGCTCTGGCGCGCTCGACGGCGGCCGCCACCGACTGGGCGTTATACTCCTGCGCTTTGATGGTGCGCTGGGTCAGCATGATCTGCGCGTCGAGGGTCGTCAGCCGGGCTTTCGCGTCATCGAGCATTGCCTGATAGGGGCGGGGGTCGATGCGGAACAACAGATCGCCTTTTTTCACCCGCTGGTTATCGCGAATGGGCATCTCCACGATGCGTCCGCTGACCTCGGGCACTACATCGATGGTATCGGCATAGACATAGGCGTCATTGGTCTCCGGCGAGGTTTGCAACTGCCAGATAACGAGGATCAGCGCCAGGATGGCGGCAAGGACCAGCGCCAGCAGAGGCCACTTTTTGCGTAACAGGGGAGTGCGGGAAGTTGTCATAAGCGATCAGTGAACAAAAAACAGAAACCACAGCAACGTGGCGAACAGGAACATCAGCGCGACGTAGCTGAAGACCAGGGGAGAAAAGCGCGGCTGCCAGCCTTTACGGGTAATCAGGATATGGCAGGGGATCAGTAAAAACGCACCGCCCAGTAAGCAGAAAAACCAGCCGGGAAAAGCAGCGCCCAATACCGGGATCTCTGGCGAAAGTGAGCAGCCGGAAAGCGGCAAGACGAGCAGTAACCGCGCCGGGCGGGCGATGGTGGCAATATGATTCAATGGAACATCCCTGAGTGATCATACCAGTGTGTCATGAGTGTAATCGCCTCGTTGCGGGAATGAAAGTCAACCGATCGTTGACTGCGGGATCCTTGCGCGATGGGAGAGCATGATGTGAGGCGTCAATTCCCGCGCTTGCGCATAGTCAGCCGCCACGGCGAGGGCTATGCTTAGCCTGAAAGATAAAAACGACCGAGGCAATGTCATGGATAAGGAATTACTGGAAGCCGGCTACCGGGCCTACACCGGGGAGAAAATCGACGTCTACTTTAATACGGCGATCTGTCAGCATTCCGGGAACTGCGTGCGCGGCAGCGCGAAGCTCTTCAACCTGAAGCGTAAGCCGTGGATTATCCCGGATGAAGTGGATGTCGCGACGGTGGTAAACGTGATTGATACCTGCCCGAGCGGCGCTCTGCAATATCGTCATAAATAAGCGAGGAGAAGATGGAAATACTGGAAGGGCATAACAAATTTTATGTTAACGACGCGCAGGGAAACCAGGTGGCGGAGATTGTTTTTGTTCCCACCGGCGAACACCTCAGCATTATCGAACATACCGATGTTGATCCCAGCCTGAAAGGCCAGGGCGTGGGGAAACAGCTGGTGGCGAAGGTAGTGGAAAAAATGCGCCAGGAGCAGCGGAAGATTATCCCTCTCTGCCCGTTTGCCAAACATGAATTCGATAACACCCGCGAATACGACGATATTCGCGCATGACGTACCGGCACCGGTGCTAACCGGTGCGCTTTTCTCGCGCCCTCAACGATCCGCCGGATCGCGCTGGTGGGAAAAGCGGCGGATCAGATCCGGGAGATGTTCGCGCCGCATCGGTGGTGAAAACAGATAGCCCTGGAAGCGATCAATCCCCAGCGATTTTAACTGCGTAAATTTCGCCAGTGAATCCACCCCTTCCGCCACACAGCGACTGTCGCTTAACTGGCAGTAGTAGGCCAGGCTTTTTATTAGCGCAAGCGCCTTTGGATCGTGCTGGGCGTCGTTGACGATGCTCATATCCAGTTTATACGCATTGAAGTGCAGTCGACGCGCCGGAAAGATAACGCTCCCCTGAGAAAAGCAGTCGTCCAGCATCACGCGCACGCCAGCACGTTGCAGCTGCGCCACGTGGGCGGCGGAGCGGCTCTGATGGCGAAAATCGATAGTTTCAGCATATTCCAGCACCAGCCTTGCCACGCCCTCTGGCTGCCGAAGCTGCTGGCGAGCGGCTTCCACCATCCGCAGCAGGCTGTCACTGTCGGCGAGTGAGGAGGGTATGTTGACCGAAAAATAGAAGGTGCCTGGATACTCATTAATATTCTGCACGGCCTCCTGCAGAACAAAGGCCGTAAGCAGCAGCCAGGTGTAGTCGGCGCGGAAGTGCGGTAGAAAGGTCTGGGGGTGAAGTACCTGGCCGCGGTGGCGCCAGCGGATCAGGATCTCCACCCCCTGTAGCTGTGAGCGACTATCGACGATAGGTTGAAAAACCGGGAAGACCTGGCGATCGTGAATCGCTTGTACCCATTCCTGTTCAAACGCCGTCAGTGCGTTTGCGGGTGAGCGCGGCAGCAGCGTGCGCGGAAAGCGGGGGGCCAGATGCGGATGACATTCCACCAGCTTTTTCACCCCAGCCAGCCGCTGGGTGTAGAGCGTTTTCTGGCTCAATCCGAGACGTTGGGCCTGCTCGCCTATCGTCTGCCCTTGCAGCAGGGCGAGGATCACCTTGAGCTCGGCGTGGGTCAACCCGACGACCCGTTTTCCGTGGATCAGGGCGGCTTCGCTGGCAAGCCGCTCAAGCCGCGGCGCATTCTCCAGCCGATGGGCCAGCTCCGCGCAGGACAGATCGGCGGGGGCAGTATGGACGTTGCGCAGACGATCCGGATGACTCACCTGATAGAGCAGCGTTTGCCACAGCCAGATGGCCGGGCTGCGGCTCAGAATCAACATCGGTAACGGCGGCAAGGCCTCGTCGAGTAGCCTTGCCGCCTGGCGCAGCGTGGTGAGCATCCACAGGGGATCGTCAGGGAGATACACCACGATCCGCTTCACGGCAGCCAGCTCGCGCAGGGACACGCCCTCGACCGGCAGCTCAACGGGCCGCTTCGCGGCGTTCAGCATCAGCTGGCTCAACCCGCGGGCGGCCAGCGAGCAGGGCGAGAGGATATAATCGGTCATCATTGATAGACAAAGGTGATGCCGATGATCGACTGCACGTTGCCGGCGGTAACCTGGCCTGTGGTCCGGGCATAGGTGGCCGTCAGGCCGAGGTTGACCGGCGAGGTGCCGACGGTGCCCAGCGAGACCGTGCTGTTCGCCGGGACGGCGCTGCCGTTGCGCGTCAGCTGAACGCCTATCCCCTGCGCCGGCGAGGCGGAGGCGGTATTGGTGAAGATCGCGTTGGCGCTGTCCGCGGTGGTGCCGGAGAGGTAATACCCCAGCTGCTGGCTTTGCGCGCAGTGGACGGTGAGCGGCACGGCCATCGATCCCGGGTAGTCGGGGAGGGTGACGGTGACATCGCGGGCGGAGACATCGCAGCCGCCGGTGGGGACCACCACGTCGTTGTTGGCGTAAATGTTCCAGATGAACTGGAAGGAGTCGCTATTGTAGTTGTTGGTCTGATGCAGGATCAGCACCGCGATTAACGATCCTGCGGTGATGGCCACTCCACCGGCAGTGCTCACCGGCGTCAGATACAGGACGGCCGGCCAGGGTTTATCGGTCCGTGAATCATAAATCACCCGCGCGGTTTCCGTGGTGGTCGGGAACGGGTAAGAGGTGCCGTTATATTTCACGGTGCCTGAAAAACTCGACAGCACACCGCCATAGGCGGATCCGCGCTGCAGGGTCACGTAGTCGGTGATCGTTTCCGGATAGTCGTTATGGCAAAAAATCTGCGTGGAGAGGTCGACCACCAGGTTTTGCCCAACGTTCACCGCCGGGGTCAGGTTAACGTAGACGTTGGCTGACCCGCCGCCGATGGGAATCGTCGCCCCGGTGGCCGTTTTGCAGGCAAAGGACCAGGCGTTCATCGACCAGCCCAGCAGCAGCAGGGTGGTGAACAGGGGGATTATTTTTTTCATCATGATGCTCTCCTGGCTCAGGCGTAGGTATAGGTGACGTTAATCACCGCCTGAATGGTGCCTTGCGTGGCGCCGCCGTTGACGGACAGCGCCCTGACCTGCAGCGGGAAGCGAGCGGACTGGCTGGCCTCATCCACCTGTACCGACTGGCTGCTGCCATTGTTCAGCGTGGTGCCGTCCTCGTTCTGCAGTTCGAGCTGAATATTGCCCGCCGTTCCCTGGTTTTTGTAATAGCCGGTGCTGTCCGCCGTTCCGCTGAAGGTGGCTTTCACCCGTGAAGTACCCACGGGGCAGTTGCTCAGATCCAGCGCCACGCTGTGCCAGGCCGATGCCGAGCCCGCACCGATCAGGCTAAAGGTATAGAGATCGCCCAGCTCGACGGTGGCATTGACGGTGGAAACCGTGCAGGGTCTGGCCACCACCTTGCCGTTGACGGTGAGAGTGACGTCGGCCGCCCGCAGGGAAGCGCTCGCGGTTAACAGGCCGGCCAGCAGCCAGCCCACATGAGTCCATTTCATTTCAGCCTCCGCTTACTGAAATTCCAGGGTGAATATCGCTGTCGCATTGACATGCCCGGCGGTGACGGGCACCTGAGTGGCCATCAGCCGGGCGTAAAAGTTGAGAATATTGGTCTGGCCCGGGGTCAGCGTGGTCCAGGTCATGGTGGATGACGGCGCATTGACCGGCAGCCGGGACTGCTGCTGATCGAGAATTTCCACCCCCATTCCTGCCGCCGCCGAGGCCCCGGCATCGAGTTTTAACAGGCTGGTGTTGACGCTGTCCGCCACGCCGGTAAAACCGACCTTCACCGCGGTGACGGAAGTGCCGCAGGGCGACAGCACGATGCGGAACGGCACCGGCGGCGTCGTCGCCCCAACGGCATAAAACTGCTTCGCGGCGTTATCCTGTAAATCGACAGTAAAATCCTTCGATTCGCCGGCTACCGCGCAGGCGTTATCGCGGACATAGCCGCTGATGGCGATCGTGCTATCGGCGGCAAGCGCAGCCGGTGCGCCCAGGGTGAACAGGGCGCCCAGCAGATACTGCAGTGTTCTCATCATGATCTCCTTAGCGGCACGCGACCGAAAGCTGACTGAGCGCCTGCTGCTGGCTCTCCGGCGGCAGACGGTAATCGGCCACGCACTGAGCGTCCGGGCCATCGCCCCATTTCACCCGCACTTTGCCCGCCAGCGCCATCCCGCTCAGGTAGACCTGGCCGTTGTCCGCGACGATGCTGCCGCTCTGGTTGCTGTCGCCGGTGGCGAGGGCGCCAAACGGCACCGGTTTGCCGCGATGGGTCAGCGTCATCAGGATCTTCATCCCCACCTGGGCGTTAAAGTTGGCGCGGACAATCGCCCCATGGGTGGGCACCACGCTGACCACCGCATCGTCAAGGTCGACATTGTCCGCCAGGGTGTTGGTATCCAGCGCGATCCGGTTTTCGCGATACTCAGTGGCATAAGGCAGGACGGCATACCCGCGCCAGTCGGTGCGTACCCCGGTCTGGTTTTCCACTTTCACGCCGCCGGCGCCGGGGGCTTTCACCAGCACCACGGTATCGTTTAACGGTTGGCTCAGGGTGATGCCGTTGGCGTGCGCCAGCACGCCGCCGCTGACCCCGTAGTAGAGCTGTTTAAAGCCATCGCTGCGGCTGTAGCCGACGTTGGCGTTGCCGTAGCCGCCGCGGTAGTTGAGGGCGGTGTAGCCTGTGCTCCCGTTGTCGCCGTTGCCGCCGGCGGCATAGCCGGTCTGCACGCTATAGCTGAGGTTGTTGTCTTCCAGCAGGGTGCCGTACAGGCCCGCCAGATTGGTCATGCGGCCATTGAGATCGTGCGACAGGCTGTAGCTGGCGCTGGCGTGCCGCCAGACCGAGCGGCTGTCGGAACGCAGCCAGTGGCTGAAGGGGATATTGATATTGATCGCCAGCATTTGATCGCGCCCCTGCTGCCAGGCGTTTTTTGTCAGGCTGTAGCTTAGCGACCAGTTGATATCGTCCACGGCGGCGTTGAGGCCGGCCTGCAGCTGCTCATCGGCATCGTCGGTGCCCCAATAGGTCTGGTGGCTACCGCTGAGATAGAGGGTGGCGGTGCGCCCCAACTGCTGAGTCACGCTCAGCTGCACCTTGCCGCGCTTGCTGTAAGCCAGATTGTAGTAGTCGGTAAATTTCGGTTTTACCTGGATAACGCCGTCCTGGGTTTCCACACTGTAGCCGCTCATCCGGCGGTAAGTGGTATCGGCAAAGTTATAATAGCCGCGGGTAGAGTAGCGGTAGCCCACCAGCTGCAGGTTGGTGCCGGTCTCATCCAGGGATTTGTTATAGAGAAAACGCACCGACTGCCCCTGATGTTCGCTGTCGTCAGCCAGGGTGGCGTTGGCCTGAGTGATATCCAGCGACAGGGCGCCGAAATAGCCCATGTTTTTCCCCACCCCAAGGTTAAAGGCGCGATAGCGGTCTGCCAGCTGGGTGCCGCCGTAGAGCGTCCAGCCTGCCGGCAGGCCATGCATGGCCGTGCCCTGGAAAAAATCGGGCGTTTCCTGCTGACTGTTGCCGCTGCGGTACTCCCCGGCGGTGAGGGCGAAGCGGGTATGGCCTTCACGCTGGAGAACCGGCACCGTTGACCAGGGCACGCTGAAGACCTGGCGGGAGCCATCCGCTTCTTTGATCGTGACCTGCAGATCGCCGCCATTGCCCGCGGCGTAGAGATCGTCGATGGTAAATGGTCCCGGCGGCACTGTGCTCTGGTAGATTTCGTAGCCGTTTTGCCTGATTGACACCTGCGCCGTGCCGCGGGCGATCCCGTGGATCACCGGCGCAAAGCCTTTCTGGCTGTCCGGTAGCATATTGTCGTCGGAGGCCAGCTGGGCGCCGCGGAAGTTGATCCCGTCGAAGACATCGCCGTTGGTGTAGCTGTCCCCTAGGGTGAGTCGCGAACGCAGAGGCGTAATGTCCCGCTCAAGCCAGCTGTTAACGTGCTGCCAGCGATTCTCGTTGGATGAGGTGCTACCGCCGCTGCTGTAGCTCCAGGTGCTGTTATCGCGCAGACGCCAGGCGCCAATGTTCAGGCCGCTCTGTAGATTCAGATAGGCGTAACGGCTGCTGCCACCTGTGGTGTTATGGGCGTTATTGCCCGTGAAGTTATAGTTTATCAGCCCGGCGGTGATACCGTTATCCCACAGCTCCGGCGGAATATAGCCGCGCGCTTGGTTACCCATAAATGCCTGGGGGACGGTGAGGTACAGGCGCTGCTGTCCGACGTCGAAGCGCGTGGTAGCTTCGCTGATAAGCGTGGTCAGCGGCACGCAGGCCGTGCTGTCCAGCGTCGCCATGCCCGGCACCCGACCGGTATCCACACCCATGCTCGCCAGCTGGCCGCGTGTCAGGCAGGGGGACAGACCGTGACCCTGGGCATCGGCCTGGAAGGTGACGTCCCGGGTGGTCATAAAACCATTGTTGAGATAAATATCGACGCGATAGGTGCCTGGCGGAACCTCCTGGCCTTTTTCAAATCCCGACAGGTCAGCCACCGCCGCCGGATCGTCAGCTAAAAAGCGGGGGTTAAAATAGAGGTCCGCCCGCGCGGCAAACGGCTGTGAGCAGAGCCACAGCGCCAGCGCCGGAGATACCAAGCGCCGGGCAGTTCGGCAACCTAAATGATCCAGTCCATATTTCCGATGTGACATTATCCCTCCGGTCCGACGTTGCCCGGCTGTCATTGCTTCTGGTCATGCGCAGCGTGTCCCGCGCGGCGGGGCGCTTCTGGGTTAGCGCAGCACGCCATTCATTTTCGGCGTCAGCGCGCCGTAATCATTAATCGTGCGATAGGTGATGGTGTTCCCGGCATCCGCGGGTAGCTTGACGCTGGTTTTGCCCATCGGCGGTACGAGGGCGTTCTCCAGAATGCGTGTCCCGGCGTTCAGTTCGGTCACCGTCAGGTAATAGGGGGTGGGGTTCGTCAGCGTCAGCGACGATCCGCTACGGCTAAAGGTCAGCTTTTCCGCCGCTTGATCCGGAGGCAGGGCCAGTTTTCCCGGACGGTAGTAGAGCTTGATGCGGCTGATAATCGCCAGCTGCAGGGTATTGTCGCTGAGCTTTGATTTATCCATCGAAGGGATCGCCTTCACGTTCATCCAGAACAGACTTTCCCGATCCTGCGGCAGCTGGTTATTGGTGGCGTCGATAATGCGCAGGGTGTTCTCTTTTTTACCCTGCATGGCAAACAGCGGAGGAGTGATGACAAACCGGCCGTCTCGCTGACCATCGGCATTTTCCACCCATGACTGAATAAGCCAGGTACTGTTTTCATCATTATTGGTCACCGCGAGCTGGACCTGCTTCTGTCCCGCCGGGTAGATAACCCGGGTCGCGCCAAGCGCAACGCCCGCCTGCGCGCTGGCGCTAAAGATACTGGCGGCGAAAAGCACACATCCTGCCAGTAAGCCATGCGCCATCGTTGCCGTTTTTCTCACATTATCTCCTTGTCTGCTCACCGTGTTGTCCTGTTTGTCTGCGGATTAATTACTGATAGGTCAATGAGAACCAGGCCTGGGCATTGGCTGCACCGCCGGTGACCTGGCGTCCGGTCGCCCGATATTTGGCGACGAAATTTAGCGTCGTCGGTCCGCGGTAGAGTGATATCCAGCGATCCGCTGGACGATTGAGCGGGAGCTGCTGGCCCTGGCTGTCGAATAGCGCAATACCGATCCCACTGGCGATCCCCGGACCTTCACCCACCGACAGCACGTCGGGGTTTTTTCCATCAGCCACGCCGTGAAAGGTCACACCCACATGCTGGCTGACCGCCGTACTGCAATCCTGTAAATGAATCGCGAAAGGGATTGGGTTGCTGTCTTCGCCGACAGCATGAAATCGATTACTGCTGATCTGCCCCAGATTGACCGTCATCTGCCGATCGCCGGCTTCGACGCGGCAGGAGCTCGCCATTATCAGGCCCTGAAAACGCATGCTGCCCCCCGGCAGCGTGACGTTCCAATGATTACCGGCCAGCGCCAGCGGAGGCAGTAGCAGCAGCAGACCAGATTTCATTCCCTGCATCGTTTCACTCCGGTTGAAAATAGAGAGCGGGCCCTCCTGGCCCGAATAGCTTCCCTGCCTGACTCGGGTCTTACTCGTACTGCACTTTGAACGTGGCATCCGCGTTCGCTATACCAGCCGTCGCTGCGCCGGTCGCGTAGTAACGTGCCTGGAACGGGATGATGTTGGGGCCGTCATTCAGCGTGGTCGCAGCACTGAAGGTGGCGCCGTCCAGTGCCAGTGGCGTACCGGTATTGTCGAGGATCTGCACGCCGACGTTGGTTGCGCTGCCGGCGGCAGAGTTTTGCAGGGCCAGAACGGTGGTATTGCTGCTGTCGATGGCCGTACCGGCGAAGGCGACGGACGCTTTGGTGGCTACCGTAGTGTCGCAATCATCCAGCTGGATGTTGAAACCGACGGCCGAACTGGTGCTCCCCGCCGTGGCCAGTTTCGCGGAACGCACCTGGCCTAACTGAACGGTTTGATCGATAGAGCCGGCATCCACCGCACAGGCCGCATTAACGACTTCTCCTTTAAAATGCACGGTCCCGCCGTTGACCGTGGTGGTATCGGCCAGAGCTGCCGTGGAGCTCAGTGACAGGGCTGACACAACAATCATTGCCAGTGTTTTGATTTTCATACTGTTTTCCTTTGAACGATGTCGAAATAACGAACCGGATTGGCAGCCGTTGTGCCTTCCAGGCATTTCAGATTTCAGCCGAGTGGTCCGGCTGCCGGCTCTGCACAGTTTTCGCCCAACCGATGAGACAATTGGGGCCATTTTGACTCGTTGGGATAAATGATCTGTATTTTGTGTCAACCTGGTATTCTGTGGTTTTAAATTCTGCAAAATTTGGTTTTTATGGTAATATAATCTGGTGTGGTGGAAGGGGGGGCGAAAGGAATAGCGATGGCGCTGGCGACGGATCGCCGGTGCAGCAGAGATATGGTTAGAGAAAAGTGAGTAATTGCAGGTTTAAAAATATATAATAATCAATGAGATATGATTTTTTTTTGCGGAAATATGGCGCAGTGAGTTGCAAAATATGTCAAAACATTTTTATGATATAAACAGTTTGGCCCCAATTGACCTGTTCGTTATTTTTTTAATTCTTTAAAATCAATCTATTATTTCATTTTTCGTCTTCTGGTCTTTTTCCTCTAAAAGATTATTTCTTTCCCAGATGCCAGCGAAACGTGCCGCATTACTGGCGGTGTAACGTACTGTGTGACGAATATTACGATGTCCTAGATAATCCTGTATCAAACGCGTATCTGTCCCTCTTTCAGCCAGTTCATAGCCGCAGGCGTGACGCAGCATATGGGGGTGAGTGTGCGTGACGGTACCCGCATTTTCCCCGGCGGAGCGAATAATACGATACGCCTGCTGGCGGGAGAGCGCGGTGCCGCGGCGGGAGATAAACAGTGCGTCCGTTTTGTCCGCCGCTTTCCAGCCGGCACGGACCAGGCTCCAGCGCTCAATCGCCTCGCGCTCATCAAAACGCAGTGGATGAATCGTCGAAAAACCATTCTTTAATCGCCGCACATTAACCCGCCCTTCATGGAGATCCAGATCGTGATAATGCAGATCCAGCAGTTCGCTAATGCGCATGCCATGGCGAAAGGCCAGCAGAATGAGGCAGTAGTCCCGTTCGCCGGTAGGGCCCTGACGAGCAGCCTGCATCATGGCCTGAACTTCTTTGGCGGTTAGAAAACGACGTCGGTTCACAATAGTTGCTCCTGAAAATAGGTATGAATGACCGTCACAGCGAAACCATACGCCATGACGAAATAGGTTCTGTAATGCTAAAACGGTACAGGGTGAAGATGATTAATCACGAATTGATAACATATTACATTGCCAGACACTAAAAATATCGTCGGGTGATAATTCTTAATTTTAAAGATTTTAATCATCGGCTCAATAGTATCTGTGCGGGTTGCCGCCAGGTATATAAAATGAAAGGATATTTTCCACTACCAGCCGTTATTAAAAACACAGCCGCGGAAATTTTTTCCCACCAATAAATACCCAGTCTTATTCCTGAGTAAACGCAGGGTTATATTAACTCTCAGTCATAAGGATTAAATAAGAACTTGTGGGAACAGTAATCCTAATTAACGCAGGGTTAATAATCATGAATATTTTAATTTGTCGACCGATCGCGATACAACGCCATCCGTGGCGTCAAGGCTATTGGATCGGCGACGATCGCTGTTTGTCACGGGGATTGTCCCAGATGCCATAGAAGCGTCCCGCATTGCTGGCGGTATACCAGACGGTGTGGCGGATATTGCGATGCCCGAGATAATCCTGAATCAAGCGGGTATCGATCCCCATATTCGCCAACGCAAAGCCACAGGAGTGCCGCAGCATGTGCGGGTGGATCTCCAGTGGCAGCCCCGCCAGTCCCCCTGAGGACGCGATAATCTGATAAAACTGTTGGCGGGAAAGGGGATTACCTTTGCGGGAGAGAAACAGCCATTCGCTGGCGGCCTGCGGCCAGCTGCTGCGAATGGCCAGCCAGCGCTTTAGGGCGTAGATCTCTTTATCCAGCAACGGGTGGGTAGTCGAAAACCCTTTTTTAAGCCGATGGATGTAAACACATCGGGCAGCAAGGTCGATATCCGATATTCGTAGACGACAGATCTCGCTGGCGCGCAGACCATGGATGAAGCACAGTAACGTCAGGCAATAATTACGTGCAGCATAAGGACCGGTATCGGCCGCTTTAAGTAAAGACTCAATTTCATTCTGAGTCAGGAAGTTCCTTTTTTTTATGTCGGCGTTATTCGTCATGGTTTTCCCTTTTATTGCAGGCATATTTTTGGTTTTCCGAGCCTGCGTCAGGTCATTGTTAAATTTGACTGCCTTTTTATTTTGAAACAGCGTGGTGATAACGTTTTAATTTGCTACGAGCGCGAGCGGTATCATGGGCTAGCTCCATTGCTAACGATAAGAGGCCGCGATCTGAAGGGTAAAGAAAGGGTGAGCTGGCTGAACTGATGAATCTTTCCTGGGGGTTTCCACGTCCTGTACATCCCTGATCCTCTTGATGACACCCGCATGATGATGAAGGCTTGGGCTTCCGGCCACGGCAAGGCGGCTATCAATGCCGTCATGATTGATTGCCTGTCTACTGGGCAATGTCACCCCAGTAAACCAGCCTCCCTCGCCGACAACCTTCGGGAATGGCATGAGAAATTTCTCAGACAAAATACAACCTTAAGTCGTCTGGATAGCATTCACTGCAAAACTACAACAGTGATTAAACCATACTGCAAAAAGCCTGGTGATAATAGCATTGTCTGTAATAGAGCACATTACGCCGTATTTCAACGGGTAAGCTTAATCTGGTACATGCGGTTGAATGAGATGAAAACTCGTCACGGTCAACGTATACAGGAAGATATCAATGGGAGGTAGTAGAGGACAGGTAAGTATTGCGACACGGTCTGGCGGCGGGTTGGAATGCTCGCTTCGGCGCGGGAAGGACTCACATCCAGGATACGCCGAAGCCTGCCGGTTCACCACTTTTCGTCACGTGCCTCCTGGCGCTTGTCGCTGCGCCAGGTGGCCTGTACGGAAAGCGATGGCAGCAGTAACCAGGGTAAGTAAGCCTCTTTTCATGGGAGTGATCCTGCTGAAGAGTACAATAAATAGCAGTTAAAGAATATTCTTGCCGGAAGCGCAGCATAATAACTGACAAAAAATGCTCGCCAAGAAATAACTTATTTATTTTTATCTGTGATTTTTTGAGTAATTATTCCTGTTAAAAGGTATTGGTAACCAATAACGCATAAAAAGATATAGCTGTGGTATGCTCAAGATATTGAGGCATTCTGCGCTAATACAGTGTCGAGAAGATAGCGATCGGTAGATAATGCGGAGCCTGGTGACTACGAACAATCCCGTGAACAGCTTCGACAAATTCCTCACCCTTCAGCGCTGACACCTTCGCTCGCCTGTCGTAAAGTTGCTGTCAGGCGGTTTACGTTTACTACAATGGTATAACGATGACGACTCCGATTGCGCTCCGCGACTGGCGCCTGCTGGCGGCCGGGTGCGGCGGCCTTCTACTGCTGGCCGCCGCTATCACCTTGCACAGCCACTGGGGTGACTTTCTCCAGTGGTGTCTCGCCACCCAAATTACCCTGCATCGCTATCTGGTGATGTACCTTCTGTTGCTGAATAACCATCAGTACAGCGGCGGTATCTGGCTGCTGGTGGGGGCCTTTCTCTATGGCGTGCTGCACGCCGTCGGACCGGGACACGGTAAATTTATCGTGACGACCTACCTGAGCACCAATCAGGAGAGCCTGACGGCGGCGCGGGTGGTGCCCTTTCTCGGCAGCCTGTTACAGGGCGTCACTGCGATACTCTTCGTCTTTATTCTTGCGGTGGGGCTGAATCTGGCCGCCGGCGATCTTAGCGCCAGCCGCTGGTACGTCGAGAAGATCAGCGCCCTGACCATCGGCGTCTTTGGGGCTTATGTTATCTTTCGCGCTCTGCAAAGCCTGTGGCCGACAAAACAGGTGATTCGCCGTCTGACGCCAGCGCATCAGCATGACGCCTCGTGCGGCTGCGGCCATCACGGCGTGGGGCAGGATCTGCAGGGCGCTGACTGGAAGACGCGCCTTGGCGTGGTGCTGGCTATCGGCGTTCGGCCCTGTAGCGGGGCGATCATGATTTTATTATTCGCCAATGCGTTGGGGATTGTTAGCTGGGGCATCGCCGCGGTGATGAGCATGGCGCTGGGCACCGCGCTCTCGATCCTCGGTCTGTCGCTACTGGTTCACTATGCGCGCCATCGGACGGTCAAACGATTGGCCACGAATCACCGCCCGCGGCCCTGGCTGGTTCCGCTGATGAAGATCCTCGGCGGTCTGGCGCTGATCCTCTTTGCCGTGGGATTGTTTTTCAGCGTGGTGCCGATCAGCGCCAACGGCGACTTTATCGCCGCTGGCTGTTAGCCCGTTTCCAGCAGTCGCATCAACACCCGCAGCGCCTGATCCAACTGCTGGCGTTCACCGTCACTGAGTCCTGCCAGCAGTTGCCGTTCGTTGTCGACGTGGGTTTCCACTGCGGCATCGATCCGTTCGCGTCCGGCGGAAGTCAGGGCGACCAGCATACTGCGGGCATCCTCCGGATTGGGCAGGCGGGTAATAAACCCGCGTTTCTCCAGCGCCTTCAGACGATGGGTCATGGTGCCGGAGGTAATCATCAGCGTGGAGAAGAGCTGGGTGGGCGAAAGTACGAAAGGCGCCCCGGCGCGCCGCAGCGTCGCCAGCATGTCAAACTCCCAGCGCACCAGATCGTGGCGCGTAAAGGCCACTTCCACCTGCGGCTCCAGCAGCATAGCGCATCGTTTCAGGCGACCTATCGGCCCCATGGGGCTGCAGTCGAGGTCTGGCCGTTCCCGCTGCCACTGGGCGAGGATGCGATCCACGGCGTCGATCGGCGGTGATTTGTCCATTAGTGCTCACTTGTCTTGATATCAAGATACTTGGCGGTACATACTTCACTCCCTAATTTACCTTGGAGTGAAGATAAAATCATGGCTTTTCTCTCACGTAATCTGATTCTCGACCTGCTGCTCACCGCGCTGGCGCCCGCTATCTGGGGGACGACCTACATCGTCACCTCCCAGTTTCTTCCCCCTGACCGCCCATTTATTGCTGCGCTGTTGAGGGTGCTGCCGGCAGGTATCGCCCTGCTGATCTGGAGCCGTCGTTTTCCGCAACGCGGCGAATGGGCAAAGCTGATCGTTACCGGCATCTTAAATATCGGCGCGTTTCAGGCGCTGTTGTTTATCGCCGCCTATCGCTTACCCGGCGGGCTGGCGGCAGTGATCGGCGCGATCCAGCCGCTGCTGGTGATGCTCCTCGCCTGGTGCGTCGACCGGCAGCGCTCGCCCTGGCTGGCGGTGTTCTCCGCCATCGCCGGCATACTCGGTATGGCCATGCTGCTGCTGTCGCCGCACACCGTCCTCGACCCGCTGGGCATCGGCGCGGCGTTTCTCGGGGCGATCAGTATGGCGCTGGGCACCTGGCTCTCCCGGCGCTGGGCGCTCTCCCTGCCGATCGTCGCGCTGACCGGCTGGCAGCTGACGATCGGTGGGGTGGTGCTGGCCCCGGTGGCGCTGATCGTTGACCCTCCTTTGCATCAGGTAACAGTGCTGCAGGCGGCCGGCTATCTGTGGCTGTGCCTGGCGGGCGCCATGCTGGCCTATGGCCTGTGGTTTCGGGGGATTGGCCGCCTCTCACCGGTGGCCGTGTCGGCGATGAGTCTGCTGAGCCCGGTGACCGCCGTGGTACTGGGATGGATATTCCTCGGACAAAAGATCCAGGGGATGGCGCTGATGGGATTGATCGTGGTGCTGGCGAGCGTGATGTCTATCCAGCGCGCGCTGGCGCGTCAGGCGGCGGGAGCAAAAACGAAAAAAGCCCCGTAACGGGGCTCGACATTGCTGCGTGCGGGGTGGGCGGCGGGAGCCAGACCAGCCACCCGCAGGCGGCCTGTCCGGCAGCTCCCTCTGCAACCATTCGCTTATTTAGACAGCTCGGCGGTCATATGGACCTGGTTGCCGGTATAGGCTTCGGTGATGTGGTAGGAAGCGCCTTGTTCTTTCGCAATGGTTGCGATTTTCGCTTCTGCGCTGTCCAGGGTGTCTGCTGTCACGCTCACCGGATGAGCGAAGCTAGCGAAAGAGACCAGGGAGAGCATACCGGCAGCGGCGAGTAATTTTACGTTTTTCATGGTGTTTGTCCTTTTAACTTTTATGGTGGAAAGCATGTTTGCTTTCGATGGACTTATAATAAGCCTGCTAACTATAACGTGCGTGGCAAAAAGTGCGATTTAGATCACATTTTTATGGCGGTTTGATGGCGTAAACATGATCGTTTATCTATTTTTTAATTTAAAAACAATGAATTAATGATTTGTTTCTGAAAGGGGGGATCACATGGGCTGCCCTTGTTCAGGGAGAGGAATGCGCCTCATTCATGCTTTCATCATTCGTTGTGTGAATGGTTTGGTGCTGTTTTCACCACCGCAAAGGCAGATTCAGACTTATCGCGATGGCCTTCCGAGGGCTTTTTCTGCATGTTGTTGCGGGCACTTTCTCTCGCTCTGGCGTTAGGCTTGCTGCGCTGTAAACAACCACCCTCGCGTTTTCATCTATCAATGACTGTTTATTAATAGTCGATGGTTATCTGTTATATAACTTAATGAAACGTGAACAAATGTATATTTGTCGGCGAATAAATAGCATTCTTTGACGCCGATAGCACCAGCGAACTTATATTTTTAGGTTCGTTACCTGACGCCTTAAATATTGCGGCTCCCGGTCAGTCGAAGATTCTATTAGCAGTGGCATAAATCAGCATCGCCTGATGTTTCTGGTTCTATGCGAATTCACAGTGTGCTCATTGATTCGTAATTCACTCTGACAAGGAAATGGCAATGAAAAAGGTTCTTCTCTCTGCAGCAATGGCAACCGCGTTTTTTGGCATGACTGCTGCCCATGCAGCTGATACCACTGTTGGCGGCGGCCAGGTTAATTTCTTCGGTAAAGTTACCGATGTATCCTGTACTGTTTCCGTTAACGGCCAGGGCAGCGATGCGAACGTTTACCTGTCTCCGGTAACCCTGACTGAAGTTAAAGCGGCAGCAGCGGATACTTACCTGAAACCGAAATCTTTCACCATTGACGTCTCTAACTGCCAGGCTGCTGATGGCACTAAACAGGATGACGTAAGCAAACTGGGCGTGAACTGGACCGGCGGTAACCTGCTGGCTGGCGCAACCAGCAAACAACAGGGCTACCTGGCGAACACTGAAGCTTCCGGTGCTCAGAACATCCAGCTGGTGCTGTCTACTGACAACGCTACCGCGCTGACCAACAAAATCATCCCGGGTGACAGCACTCAGCCGAAAGCGAAAGGCGACGCTTCCGCTGTAGCTGATGGCGCGCGTTTCACCTACTACGTAGGCTACGCCACCAGCGCGCCGACCACGGTAACCACCGGTGTGGTTAACAGCTACGCGACTTACGAAATTACTTACCAGTAATTCCGTCAGAAAATAAAACTGCCCCGCGATGGGGCAGTTAATAACAATAATAAAGCGGCAATGTCCGCCGCTTGTATTTTTATTCTGAGGTCAGCATGAAGCGTATTGCCCTTTTTTTCTGTTTCATTTTTAGTTTTGCGGCCCATGCCAACAATATTATTGTTAACGGTACCCGCTTTATTTATCCAGGAAATGAAAAAGAAATAACGGTACAGCTTTCAAATAACGCCGACCGTCCGGCGCTGGCGCAGGCCTGGCTGGATAACGGCGATGCCGATGCCACACCGGATACCATTACCACCCCGTTTATTATCACCCCGCCGATTTCGCGCGTTGACGCCAAGAGCGGCCAGACGCTGCGTATTAAGCTCGGTAGCAGCGCCGGTCTGGCGAAAGATAAAGAGACGCTGTGGTGGCTGAATCTGCTGGAAATTCCGCCGGTGGTGGCCAATCAGAAAAATGAAGGCCAGAACGTGCTGCAGCTGGCGATCCGTTCGCGCTTTAAATTTATTTATCGTCCTGCCGGACTGGGCAACCGCGATGCGGCGGCCGAGAAGCTGACCCTGACCGCCAGCGGCAGTAGTCTCGCCATCAACAACCCGACGCCGTTCTACATTACCGTCAGCCGTATTTCCCGCGACGGCGGTAAAGCCCTGAACAGCAAAACCGTGATGCTGGCGCCGCAGTCTAGCCAGACGGTGGCGCTCTCCTCCGCCGTCAACCGCGGCGAAACCCTGACCGTTAACAACATTAATGACTATGGCGCCGATGTCGCAGTGAAAGTGGCCGTTAAATAAGGGAAAAGCTAATGAAGCAGAGGTCATTCTGCCCGGGAAGATTAAGCACCGCGATCGCCATCGCGCTGTGCTGCTTTCCGCCATTTTCCAGCGGACAGGAAAACCCGGGAACGGTATATCAGTTTAACGACGGCTTTATTGTCGGCAGTCGCGAAAAGGTCGATCTGTCGCGCTTTTCGACCAGCGCGATTACCGAAGGCACTTACTCCCTTGACGTCTACACCAACGACGAGTGGAAAGGGCGCTACGATTTACGCATCGCGCGCGATAAAGATGGTCGGCTGGGCGTCTGCTACACCAAAGCGATGCTGGCCCAATATGGCATCGCGGCGGAAAAGCTCAATCCGCAGCTGAGCGAGCAGGAGGGCTACTGCGGTAGCCTCAAATCCTGGCGCAACGAAGAAAACGTCAAAGACAACCTGGTCCAGTCCTCCCTGCGGTTGAACATTTCGGTACCGCAGATCTATGAAGATCAACGCCTGAAAAACTATGTCAGCCCGGAGTTCTGGGACAAAGGTATTACCGCGCTCAATCTTGGCTGGATGGCGAACGCCTGGAACAGCCATACCTCTTCGGTAGGCGGGTCGGATAACAGCAGCGCCTATCTGGGCGTCAACGCCGGACTGTCGTGGGACGGCTGGCTGCTGAAGCACATCGGCAACCTGAACTGGCAGCAGCAGCAGGGTAAAGCGCACTGGAACAGCAACCAGACCTATCTCCAGCGCCCTATCCCACAGCTCAACTCCATCGTCAGCGGCGGGCAGATTTTCACCAATGGTGAATTTTTCGACACCATCGGTCTGCGCGGGGTTAATCTTTCCACCGATGACAATATGTTCCCGGACGGCATGCGCTCGTATGCTCCGGAAATTCGCGGCGTGGCGCAGAGCAACGCCCTCGTCACCGTGCGTCAGGGCAGCAATATTATCTATCAGACCACCGTTCCGCCCGGACCGTTTACCCTGCAGGATGTCTATCCTTCCGGCTATGGCAGCGATCTTGAGGTCTCGGTGAAAGAAGCGGATGGCTCGGTAGAAGTGTTTAGCGTGCCTTACGCCTCCGTCGCCCAGCTGCTGCGCCCGGGCATGACCCGCTACGCGCTCTCCGCCGGTAAAGTGGACGACAGCGCGCTGCGCAACAAGCCGATGCTCTATCAGGCGACCTGGCAGCACGGGATCAACAACCTGTTGACCGGCTACACCGGGGTCACCGGTTTTGACGACTATCAGGCCTTCCTGGTGGGGACCGGGATGAACACCGGCATCGGCGCGCTCTCTTTTGACGTCACCCATTCGCGGTTGAAGAGCGATGCCCATGATGACTCGGGTCAGAGCTATCGCGCGACCTTTAACCGCATGTTTACCGATACCCAGACCAGCATCGTGTTGGCGGCGTATCGCTACTCGACGAAAGGTTATTACAACCTCAACGACGCGCTGTACGCCGTCGATCAGGAAAAAAATAGTCGCAGCAACTACACCCTGTGGCGGCAAAAAAACGGCATGACCTTCACGGTGAACCAGAACCTGCCGGACGGCTGGGGCGGGTTTTATCTCAGCGGCCGTATCTCCGATTACTGGAACCGCTCCGGGACCGAGAAGCAGTATCAGGTCAGCTACAACAATTCATTTGGTCGTCTCTCCTGGTCAGCGAGCGCGCAGCGCGTCTATACGCCAGACAGCTCCGGTCATCGTCGCGACGATCGTATTTCACTCAACTTCAGCTACCCGCTGTGGTTTGGCGATAACCGCACCGCCAACCTGACGTCGAACACCTCGTTCAATAACTCGCGCTTTGCCAGCTCGCAGATTGGTATCAACGGTTCGCTGGACAGTGAAAACAACCTTAACTACGGCGTGTCGACCACCACTGCCACCGGCGGTCAGCATGATGTGGCGCTCAACGGTAGCTACCGTACACCATGGACCACCCTCAACGGCAGCTACAGCCAGGGCGAAGGCTATCGTCAGAGCGGCATTGGCGCCAGCGGGACGATGATCGCCCACAGCGGCGGCGTGGTGCTCTCACCGGAAAGCGGCTCGACGATGGCCCTGATTGAAGCCAAAGACGCGGCCGGGGCGATGCTTCCGGGATCGCCGGGCACCCGTGTGGACAGCAATGGTTACGCCATCCTGCCGTATCTGCGCCCGTACCGGATTAACGCCGTGGAAATCGACCCGAAAGGCAGCCATGACGACGTGGCCTTCGATCGCACCGTGGCGCAGGTTGTGCCGTGGGAAGGCAGCGTGGTTAAGGTCGCGTTCGGCACTAAGGTGCAGAACAACCTCACCCTGCAGGCGCGTCAGGCGAACCACGAGCCGTTGCCGTTTGCGGCAAGTATTTTCTCCCCCGACGGCAAGGAGATCGGCGTTGTCGGCCAGGGCAGCATGATGTTTATCAGCGATGCGAACGCCAAACGCGCGATTGTGAAGTGGAGCGGCGGGCAGTGTTCGGTGGATCTGGGACAGCAAACAACAAAGGATAGCGTATGTCGCTGAGGAAATTACTAACGCTTTTTATCGTCTTAATGGCGCTGGGAACCACCTCGTCCTGGGCCTCCTGTACGCGTCTCTCATCGCCAACGGTGATGCTGGACATGGTGGTGGGCAGGGTGGTGGTGCCCCCGGATCTGCCGGTGGGCTCGGTGATCCTTACCCGCGACTGGACGATGAGCGCTCCCGGCGGGGCAAGCTATCGCTGTACTTCCGGCACCAACCGCTTTGCGGCGAAGATCGTATCGCCAGGGGCCACGGACCTTGGAAATAAAATCTACTCCACCAACGTGCCGGGAATCGGCATGCGTTTCAGCCGCGGCGGCGCAACGGTAAATATCGTCTATCCCGACGTCTTTTCGTCCCGGGTATATAACACCACCAACTATTCCCTCGAAGGGTCGCGCTTTACGCTGGAGATTATCAAAACCGCGGCAACCACCGGCAGCGGCACCCTGGCGGCGGGTAAGTACACCTCCTACGACTGGGAGAGCGGCGGTAACCCGATCCTCGAAACCTATCTGAGCGCCAACGCCATCACCGTGGTCTCGCCCTCCTGTTCAGTGCTGAGCGGGAAAAATATGAATGTCGATGTGGGTTCCATCCGGCGCACCGACCTGAAAGGGGTCGGCACCACCGCCGGCGGGAAGGATTTTAATATCGACCTGCAGTGCAGCGGCGGCCTGAGTGAAACGGGATATGCCAACATTAGCACCTCGTTCTCCGGTACCCTGGCCACCAGCACTACCGCTACCATGGGCGCCTTGCTGAATGAAAAAGCCGGCAGCGGGATGGCGAAAGGCATTGGCATCCAGGTGCTGAAGGATGGCTCCCCGCTGCAGTTTAATAAGAAATACACCGTCGGCCGCTTGAATAATCAGGAGACCCGCTACATCACCATACCGCTGCACGCGCGTTTTTATCAGTATGGCCCGACGACCAGCACCGGCGAGGTGGAGTCGCATATGATCTTTAACCTGACGTACGATTAATACGGGAGGGGGAATGAAGGGATTGCCGAAAAACACTATCGCGTGGCTGCTATTTTGCGGCAGCCTCGCCGCCCCCTCGGCGTGGGGTTTTGAGACCAATTACGATCGCGGACGGGTCGATTTTGCCGGGCGGGTGACGGATATTTCCTGTAGCGTCGCGCTAAACGGCGGCCAGCATGCCGGCAGCGGTAATGTCTGGCTGGCGCCGGTCAGCCTGGCGGAAGTCCACGATCGCGGGGCCGGGGCGTTTATGAAACCGCAGCCGTTTACCCTGGCACTGTCAAACTGCCAGCTGCGCCATGATGGTGGGGCAGCCTCGCAGGATGAGGTGCGTCGGGTCAGCGTGCGCTGGGTCGATGGTTTTTTACTGACGGCGGTCGGTAACGAAAACGCCGGGTATCTGGCCAATACCTTGCCGGATGGAGCGCAGAATATTTATCTGGCGCTATCGACTAACGATAATAATACTCTGGATAAGAGTAATAAAATTGTCCCGGCGGACCCGCAGCAAAATCAGGTGCGTTTGCAGGAAAGCGCGGTCAGCGGCGGCCTGTTCACCTATTACGTTGGCTATGTTTCGCCAACGCCGAAAAGCGCCACCAGCGGGCCGATTACCAGCTGGGCAACGTGGGAATTAGTTTATAATTAAGTGACGTTAAAAAGCCGGGAATTCCCGGCTTTTTTTACATGGCAATATCATCGGCGACCAGTTGTTCAATACTGACTTCCCGCCAGTAATGTCCCTGGATAGCAAACCACTCCATTCCCTGCAGCCATTCTTTATGGGCTTCACTTTCCACACCTTCAATAATCACATTATGATGGTTGCGCGATAAAAAGGTCACCAGCGCATCCATCAGCTGGCGGCCGGACTCTTTGCGCATCAGGTGCCAGAAAAAATCCTTATCAATTTTCACATAGTCAAAGTGATAACCGCGAATAGCGTTAATTCCCGCGTAGCCGGAGCCGAAGTCGTCGAGCCACAGTGAGGTATCCTGTGGGCTCTGCCAGGCGGCAAGAGAATTATGCAGCAGATTCTCGGCGTTTTCGGTTACCTCGAAATGGACGCAGGTCAGGGCGGCGATTTTGGCTTTTATGTCCTTCTGGCGCAACAGGTTAAGGATATGGTCATCAACGTTAATTGTTGCGGAAATATGGTTACGTAAAAACCAGGCTTTATGCTTTTCAATCAGTGCCAGTTGTTCGAGAAANNAACGGCGGCGGTAGCATGGCGGAAAAAATCTTCGGGGGAAATAGAAAGATTATCAAAGCGGCTTAAGCATTCCACCGCGACCAGAGTACCTTGTGGGGAAAACATTTTCTGAAAGACGTAGCGTACAGCGATATCATTACGAGATAAAATGTTGTCTTCGAATATTTTAGTGTTCATTATCCCTCTTCACGAGGTTAGTCAGACAATAGGCAGAGGATACATTAATTATAGGCTACCTGATGATTAATGGGAATGGCGGGAAATGTAAATCAACAGCGAATAAGTACGCTTTATCCGCTACTGATTTACCGGGAGAACATTTAGCATTGATGGAGAGCGGCAATACGCTGATTCATAGTGCGGGAATTATCAATACCCAGTTTTTGCATGATATGGATGCGGTGGCTATGAACCGTTTTATGAGCAATGCCGAGCAGGGCGGCAATACGCTTATTATTATTGTTGGCAATGAGCAGTTCGAGGATCTGACACTCCCGTGGTGAAAGCTGTTTGCGCAATCCTCGCGGCGGCAGTTCGCTGACGCCTTTGGCGCGTTGGACGATAGATGAAAAAAGAGTTAGCGGAGATTTCTCACTAATAATCATAGCGTTGTCAAAGTTTATCAACTCTCTGCACAGCCCGACAATGTCGCTTTTCACCATTAGCACCGGCTGCTGGCAGCGCAGCAGGGAAAGGCGGAGCGCATTCAGCAGATCGACGATTCTGATGGCAGAAATATCCTTATTAATTAAATTGAAAATAATCGTCTGGGCCAGTGGCAGATGTTTCTCATGGATGACATCGGCATAACTCAGACGGGTGGCATTTTCATGGCTATCAATAAGGTAGTGATAGATTGAGTGACCAATGAGATTGTCATTGGTGTACAGCAATATACTGTCCAAGGTTGTCAGATTCTCTTTTTGCGCTTGGCTTCTAAGATCAGGTCCAGCAGTATCTTCTCTATTCTGCGCTGGTCATCGAGATGGCGGAACTTAAACTGGCAGGATATCTGAT
The DNA here is from genome assembly GCF_018223905.1 of Klebsiella sp. 28. Lineage (NCBI taxonomy): Bacteria > Pseudomonadati > Pseudomonadota > Gammaproteobacteria > Enterobacterales > Enterobacteriaceae > Klebsiella > Klebsiella sp. 28. Next base: position 18,739 of record NZ_JAGRQY010000076.1, on the reverse strand, counting down.
AGTAGCTCTCACTCTCTTCATTAGCGTTATCCAGGGTGATAACAATGACATTTTTGACCACCAGGTCGATGGTGATCTCGCCATATTCTGCAAGCATAAGTACGGCGTTTTTCAGTAAGGCGTTGTGGCTGAGAAATTTAAGATTCGGCGTTTTGGTCATCAATGCGCAACCGCCATCTGAAATGTCTTTGATATCGAAAAGATAGTTTTCGCCGTTTTTATGGCGGCCGCGGCAATAAAAGTCATGCTCATGGCGTAAACGAAAGCGGGGATCGCGGCGACGCTGCACTACCTGCAGGCATTCAGGCAATGAAAAAGCGTAGCGGATACCTTTATCGACACCGCTATTGTCATGTTTTGTCAGGGCCGCATTAAACTCTATTTTCCCTGAATCGCTATGCAGGAGAAAGCGAATTTTATGCCCGGACGGGATTTTGCGATGGGTCTGAATATGAAACTCGGCAAAGTCCACGCGCGTCAGTTGGGTTATGATACTGGTGTTGTTAAAAAATATTTCAATTTCAGTACGTTTGCGCAACTCCTCTCTGAAAATAGCAATAATTTCATACTTACTGGTCTTTATCGTTCCCTCTGTCATATGCATCCCTTGTAAATAGTTGTCGTGAGGCGTTTGATTTTTCTTATAGCAATAGCAACATTCTGATTGGGTTAATCAGATGTTTTTATGAGCGTTTGATGTTATTGACTATCTTTGCAGCCAGATTGATATGTATAAACTTGGAATTTGATATTGTATTTCCTGTAATCAAGAGTTTCGAATTTTGGTCATGACAAAAACGACAACGGCCTCCAAGCTGGAGACCGGTCGAAGGATAAAAACTTAAGTTTAATTAACGGGGATAATGAGAGAACGATCGTCGATCACGCCCCATTTGTAGGATCTATAGTGCCAGTAGCGGTGAGGTTTTTCCAGGCAAATATTGAGGAGGGATAGGGTTCCCTCCATTTTGTCTGGCAGGTCAGCGGCGCGCGGCGGTGGCGATATTATCGAGGGTGCGCAGCGCTTCCGCAGGCAGGACCAGCTCGGCAGCGGCAATATTTTCCGCGAGGTGCGTGCGGGAGGAGGTGCCGGGGATCAGCAGAATATTTGGCGCTCGCTGGAGCAGCCAGGCGAGGGCGACCTGCATCGGCGTCGCCTCAAGCGAAGCCGCGACCTCGTTCAACTCCTGCGCCTGCAACGGCGTAAAACCGCCCAGCGGGAAAAAGGGCACCCAGGCGATGTGCTGGGCGGCCAGCGCATCCACCAGCGCGTCGTCGGCGCGATGGGCAACGTTATAAAGATTTTGCACGCAGACGATGGGCGTCATTTTCTGCGCATCCGCGACCTGCTTTGCCGTCACGTTGCTGAGGCCGATATGGCGGATTAATCCTCGCTCTTTCAGTTCCAGCAGGGTGGCGAGTGGCGCCTCCAGCGAACCCTCCACCGGGCCGTGCGGGCTCAGCATACTGCGCAGATTAACCACTTCCAGTACCTCAAGCCCCAGGTGACGCAAATTGTCTTCAACGGCCTGGGTCAGTTCGGCGGGCGACATGGCCGGTAGCCAGTTGCCTTTCTCGTCACGGCGGGCGCTGACCTTGGTGACAATGCACAGATCGTCAGGGTAGGGGTGGAGCGCTTTGCGGATCAACTGATTGGTGACATGTGGACCGTAGAAATCAGAGGTATCGATATGGTTTATCCCGGCCTCGACGGCGGCCTGTAGTACGCGCACCGCTTCTTCAGGATCTTTGGGCGGGCCGAAAACACCGGGGCCGGCCAGCTGCATCGCGCCGTAACCTAAGCGATAGACCTGGCGATCGCCGAGCGTGCCGCGACCGGATAAGGTGACACTGGACATAAGAACTCTCCTCACGGTGGCTAAGCCGTAAGTGTAATCCGCTCACAAGGAAGGCAAGGGGGAGAATATTGTCAGAATGTGCGACAGCAGCTCAGGCAGCCGCTGTCGCCAGAGGGGATTAGCCGAAGAACATCACCGACACGCAGAGCAGGCCTACCACCAGCGTAATTGCGTTACCCACCGAGCGGTACGGCTTCAGCGCCGGAATGAGCCATGTCGACAGCGTGGGCATAATAAACAGGATCATGGCGATAAGCGGTCCGCTGATAGCGTAGATCATTGAGATCGCATTCGGGTTGATAAAGCACACCGCAAAAGTGAAGGCGGAGACCAGCAGGATCGACATCGCGCGGTTGAAAGCGCGGCTCTTACGCACGCCCAGCAGGCCCAGCGAGCTTTTGACGATTTCGCTGGCGCCCTCAATCACTCCGAAGTAGGTTCCGAGAAACGACTTCGACATAGCGACGACGGCGACGATGATGCCGGTCACCGCCAGCCATCCCGGCGCGCCTGGCACCATCGACAGGGCGGAGAGGATAGTCACCCCCTGATCGCGGGCGGTCTCTATATAGGTTGCCGGGATCGCCAGCAGACAACTGAAGACAAAAAACAGCACGCTGGCGCAGATGATGGTGTAGGCCACCTTCATGATTTTTTTGCATTTACCCATGGCCAGGTCGCCGTGTTTCTCCTGCTGATCGATAGCAAAAGTCGAGATGATCGGCGTATGGCTAAAAGCGAAAACCATCACGGGAATAGAGATCCAGACCTGGTGGAGCGTCTGCGGGCTGAACTGCATCTGGCTGGTGAGATGCTCCGGATGCCAGTCGCGGATTAAATAGAGGGAGAGAAACAGGAAACAGGCGATAAGCGGGAAGACCAGAAAGCCCATCACCTTGATGGTGACCTGCCGTCCCATGAGAAAGATCAGGTTGAGGACCAGCACGACCCCCAGACTCAGCAGCGCACGCAGCCCTGGGGTCATCGGCGTGCGATGCGCCACCTGTTCGGCCAGCGAGTTGGTGATGGCCACGGCGTAGATGAGCACCACCACAAAGAAGGCAAGGAAATAGAGGCCGGTGATCAGGTTGCCAATTTTCTTACCATAGTAGTGATTAACTGCGCCGGTGATCCCGGTTCCCGGCGCGATATTGGCCGAGAGAATAAACTGGCTCAGCGCTTTGTGGGGCCAGTAAGTGAGCGGCCAGGCGACCAGCGCGGTGATGAACAGCACAATGGCGCCAGCCGAACCCAGCTGGATCGGTAGAAATAGCGTCCCAGCGCCTACTGCAGTGCCATATAAGGCAAAACTCCATAGAGTTTCTTCTTTAGACCAAATTTTAGACATTATGCGACTTTATCAACCGTCAAACCAAAAAAAAGGAGTGCAATTTACCATATTTATGGTTCGTCTGTTGCGATAGTTTTTGGTGATAAAGTCGCGGCGGATCGTCGAAGATCCGCGCCGGGATTAACCGCGCGCCGTCTGGCGCGGGCGGCGGTGACGAATAACGCGCTCGCGCAGGGTGTCCCATACCCAGTTAAAGGCCATGGTGTAGGGCAGGAAGAAAAGCATAAAACCGATCTCCAGCATAAACGCCTGCAGCAGCGAGACGCCCAGCACGATCGCCACCATGGTGACGCCAATGATGACGAATCCGGTTTCGAAACCGAGCGCGTGCAGGGCGCGTACTTTCAGCTGGCGGGGGAAGCGGGAGACCGGCCACAGGCGATCGAACGCCGCGTTATAGATAATGTTCCATACCATCGCCAGGGTGGCGAGCAGAATGCTCAGTCCGCCCATCTCCACTACCGAGCGCTGCATCAGCCAGGCGGCGGTAGGGGCGAGGATCAGCGTCGCCAGTCCTTCGAAGGTGATGGCGTGGATAACGCGTTCGGTGAGCGTCTTGCGCTGATGTGGGGTCTGTTGCATGGCGAGCTACCTCCAGTTTTAGCCTGAACAGGAAATTACCCGGCAGTTTATGGAAAAATATGATAAACAAAAGATAGGACCCATCGATATTGTAGATACATCATGCGTTATTCACCGGAAGCCTTAACCGCCTTTGTCGAGGCGGTCGACAGCGGATCGTTCTCCGCCGCCGCCCGCCGCCTGCGGAAAAGTCAGTCGACGATCAGTACCGCCATCGCCAATCTGGAGGCCGATCTCGGCGTAATCCTCTTTGACAGGGCAACGCGGCAACCGACGCTGACCCCGCAGGGGGAGCAGGTGCTGAGCTATGTCAAAGCGATTCTTGCCGCCAGCGAGCGGCTGGACGAACTGGCTGTGTCGCTGTCCGGCGAGACGGAGCCGCGGCTGACCTTCGTGCTCTCCGATACTCTGCACCCGGACGTGCTGGAAGATCTGCTGGTGCAGTTTGACCGCCGCTTTCCTCATACCGAGTTTGAGTGTTTGATTGGCGAAGACGAGGATGTGATCGATCTCCTGCAAAAATCCCGCGCCCAGGTGGGGCTGATTGAGGCGAGGGAGCGCTACCCCACCGATATCGGCAGCACCCGCCTGCCGCTGCAGACGGCGATGGGCATTTATGTAGCCCCTGGCCATCCGCTGGCGGCGCAGGGTAAGGTCGCCTGGGATGAGCTGCGCAGCTGGCGCGAGCTGCGTTTGAGCACCTTTCTGGCCAGCGCCACCGAACCTGCCGCAGGCCAGGTCTGGTCGGCGCCAAACTACCTGCTGCTGCTCAGCATGGCGGCGCAGGGGTTCGGCTGGTGCATTCTGCCCAGCGCGCTGGTGGCGGAGTTTGCGCCGCAGGGCGGGCTGGTGGCGCTCGATATCCCCGGCTGGCCGCGGGCAATTTCAGTCGATCTGCTGTGGAATAAGAAAGCGCCGCCGGGAGCGGCCGGCAGCTGGCTGCGTCAGCATCTGCAGCGGCGTGAACGTTAACGAATAGCTATTTCTTTGTGATTGGCTTCACTTTTTTTAAACAATTACAAAGTTTTTTGATAACAATTATCTAGTATATCGCTGTTTCTTTGCGCAAATGCATGGGCAGGGGTAGAGGATGAAGGATGTCGTGATCGTCGGCGCGCTGCGAACGCCGATTGGCTGCTTTCAGGGCGCATTATCGCGCCATTCAGCCGTCGAGCTGGGGAGCGTGGTGGTGAAGGCGCTGGTGGAGAAGACGGGAATCGATCCGCACAGCGTGGATGAGGTGATCCTCGGCCAGGTACTGACCGCGGGGACCGGACAAAATCCGGCGCGTCAGTCCGCTATTCGCGGTGGGCTGCCTAACACCGTATCGGCTATCACCATTAACGATGTCTGCGGTTCCGGCCTGAAGGCTCTGCACCTCGCTACCCAGGCGATCCAGTGCGGGGAAGCGGACGTGGTGATCGCTGGCGGCCAGGAGAATATGAGCCGCGCTCCGCATGTGCTTACCGACAGCCGCACCGGCGCCCAGCTGGGCAACAGCCAGCTGATTGACAGTCTGGTGCATGATGGGCTGTGGGATGCTTTCAACGATTATCATATGGGCGTCACGGCGGAAAACCTGGCCCGGGAATTTGGCATCAGTCGCGAGCTGCAGGACGCCTGGGCGCTCAGCTCACAGCATAAGGCGCGCAAGGCGATTGATTCCGGTCGCTTTCGCGATGAGATCGTCCCGGTTGTCACCGAGCATAACGGCGCGGCGCGCACCGTGGATACCGATGAACAACCGCGGGTGGATGCCAGCGCGGAAGGGCTGGCCAGCCTGCAGCCCACCTTCGATCGCCTTGGATCGGTAACCGCCGGCAACGCCTCAAGCATCAATGACGGCGCGGCGGCGGTAATGATGATGAGCGAGGCTAAAGCGCTGGAGCTGGGGCTGCCGATCCTTGCGCGGATCCGCGCCTTCGCCAGCGTCGGCGTCGATCCGGCGCTGATGGGCATTGCCCCGGTGCATGCCACCCGTCGCTGTCTGGAGCGGGCCGGCTGGCGGCTGGACGACGTCGATCTGATCGAAGCCAATGAGGCCTTTGCCGCTCAGGCGATCTCGGTTGGCCGGGTACTGGAGTGGGATGAGCGCCGGGTCAACGTCAACGGCGGCGCGATCGCCCTCGGCCACCCCATCGGCGCCTCCGGCTGCCGGATTCTGGTGTCGCTGGTGCATGAAATGATCAAGCGCGATGCCCGCAAAGGTCTGGCGACGCTGTGCATTGGCGGCGGTCAGGGCGTGGCGCTGGCGGTAGAACGCGCATAGCGCTATACCTCGATTTCCATGGCCTCCTGCGGGAGGCCTTTTTTATGCGCCGTGCTTTGCCGAACCCTTATTTTTTCCCCTCCCTCTTTCACTCTCCCCGGCGAAATTATTGAGCTTCGTCACGTCTTGTTGTGCCACCTTTTTTGAAACAAATAACTACGATCCTGGTCACTAAAACTATGGTGCCTAAAAAATAAAATGATGTTTCATAAAAACGAAATGTCATTTTATTTATTGTAAGGGTACCCTATGTTAAAACGATCTCTGGTTCTCGCCGCCCTCTGCGGTATGTCTTTTGCGGCAACCGCGGTAACGATAGATTTACGTCATGAATTTATTGATGGCGGAAAGAGTGATAAAAGTAATGCTGACCGCGTCTCCGTTTCTCACCGCTTTGCCAACGGCTTAGGCTTTACCGTCGAGGCCAAATGGCGTTCGGGTGGCGACAACGGTTCGCAACCCTATTCGGACGTGGTGGGCAATGGTCATGAAGACACCATCAGCTGGCGCTGGAAAGCGACGTCGAACTTGTTCCTCACCCCCGGGTTTACCATTGAGAGCAACGACAGCCGCTCCATCTACAAGCCGCACCTGCACGCGCAGTACAGTTTCGACAACGGCTTCTATGTCGCCGCTCGCTATCGCTATGAATACACCCGCTATCCGAACAACGCCGGCAAAGATGATGACAAAGTTAACCGCGGCGACGCGTGGGCCGGATTTGTCCTCGGCGACTGGCGTACAGAGCTGAACTATGTCTATGCCCGCAGCTCGGAAGGGGTCAGCCGCAACGACAATAAACCCTACTCGCAGGAATATAACGTGAAGGTGGCCTATAAGCTGGATAATAACTGGTCGCCGTATGGCGAAATTGGCAACGTCGGGGTCAATGACCGCAGCGATCGCCAGACCCGCTTCCGCGTTGGGGTGGCTTACTCGTTCTGACCGACCATTCATCCCTCATCGTTTGTTTTCCCCGGCGCCGTCAGCCGGGGTTTTTTATGGGGGAGAGAGAAGGGACAAAAAAAGCCCTCCATGAAGGAGGGCAAGGCCAGTTACAGAAAGAAGTGTGGCGTGGATCAGGCGCTCAGCATTGACGGGTGCGCAGGTAATTTCGCGATATAGATGGCCGGTTTACCGTCTTTATCGGAGCTGAACAGAATGGCGCTATCGTCCGGGGTAAATGAGGGGTGCGGGTGCGTTACCTGGCGGCTGTTGGCCACCGTCGCCCACGAGGTATCATGGCGCGCGACGCGGAAGTAGCGCTTTTCCGCCACGTTAAAGACATACAGCCAGGGATCGTTATCAATGGAGTAGCCGCCGGTATCCTTGACATCCACCGGTGTACCTGAGCCATCGCCTACCAGCAGCGTGCCATCGAAATTGCTCATCAGATGCGAGCAGGCCGGCATCGTCATCAGGGCCTCGTTGACGCCGCTTTCGGGATCAAAGCGATAGATCGTCCGCCCCTGCTGGCCTTTCAGATAGGAGACGTAGATCAGCGCCGAACCGTCCGGCACCCAAAATTCATGAGTACAGCTTTCGCCTGGAGCATGCGCTTTGACTTTGCGAACATGGCTGCCATCCTCGTTGACCAGCCACATGCGGGCGTCCACCAGATCGTGCGGCCCTTCATGGCAGAAGGCGACGGTATGGTCGTCGAAGGGACGATAGATCGGGTGTCCCAGCCAGATTTTTTCCTCATGGATCACCTGGCTCTCACCGCTGCGCAGGTCGACGCGCAGCAGGCGGCAGTGCGGTCCTTTATGGAAGAAATCATGGAAAATCTGCCAGTCGTTGAGTGGCGTCCAGTCGCTTTTGGCAATCTCAATGCCCACCAGTTTGCTGCAATCGCTGTTTGCCACCCAGGTGCCATACCCTACCCAGTCATCGCTAACGCGATAAACTTCGCGCTCGGCGAGGGTGGTCAGGTTGACTTCCAGCAGGATACGGTCATTTTTCACGTAATAAAGCGACTTATCGTCCGGGGAGAGGAAGCCGCCGAAGGTGTTATCCCCGGCGCCTTCGGTTAGCTGGACGGCCTCGGCGCTGGCGATATTCAGCAGATAGTAGTTCCAGTGGCCGTCAAACTCGCCGGCGAACAGTAAATGGCTGCCATCGTTAAAAAAGCACTTCTGATAGAAGTAGTTGCGATGACAGGTGACCTCCGGGGGGGTTAAGCGGGTGACTTCCGCCCCGGTATCCGGATCGTGGCTGACGTGATAATTCAGTTTGACCCGCATGCCTTTAGCCATGTAGTGCTCCTTTCTTTCCTGCGATGCCGCTGGACCAGAGGCGTGCCGCTGAGTGATATGTTTTAAAAGACAGGTGTTAATTTATCAAAACATTGTTTCATTATTTGTGATGGCTCACGCAGTTCAGCGTAATTCCCGCGTTTTCAGCGGGCTGCTGGCTTCGCTTCGGCACCTCTGCAGACAATCGGTTGAATCTTCATCTTTTCAAAACCTTTTCCGGCCTGGCGCGTGCCGGGAGGCTCCTTCGCTTTTTCTTTTTTTGTAATCGTCATCATAAAAAATGAAACATCGTTTTAAATAATATTGAAAATGGCTGGGGGCGGGGCTAAGATGGCACCCATCAGCAAAACGGAACTCTGTTTTATTTTCATTATGGTGGGCTATGCCCGAGAGTTCGCCCCACGCTCAGTCGCGCCGCCGGCGCGGACCGGGCCGAGAGAACCTTGCCTGCAAACAGCAGGCTCTGAACGACTAAGGAACATAATATGATTCTTGATGCATTCTCCCTGCAGGGAAAAGTGGCCGTCGTGAGCGGATGCGATACCGGTTTAGGTCAGGGGATGGCCCTCGGGCTGGCGGAAGCGGGCTGCGATATTGTCGGTATCAATATCGTCGAACCGGTGGAGACTATCGAGCGGGTAACCGCGCTGGGACGCCGTTTTCTCAGCCTGACCGCCGACCTGCGCCAGATCGACGGTATTCCTCAGCTTCTGGAGCGGGCGGTGGCGGAGTTCGGCCATATTGATATTCTGGTCAATAATGCCGGCCTGATTCGCCGCGAGGACGCGCTGGCGTTCAGCGAAAAAGACTGGGACGACGTGATGAACCTCAACATCAAGAGCGTATTTTTTATGTCCCAGGCGGCGGCGAAACACTTTATCGCCCAGGGCAGCGGCGGGAAGATCATTAACATCGCCTCCATGCTGTCGTTCCAGGGGGGGATCCGCGTGCCGTCGTATACCGCATCCAAAAGCGCGGTGATGGGCGTCACCCGCCTGCTGGCCAACGAGTGGGCCAAACACAACATCAACGTCAACGCCATCGCCCCGGGGTATATGGCGACCAACAACACCCAGCAGCTGCGCGCCGACGAGCAGCGTAGCAGCGAAATCCTCGATCGCATTCCCGCCGGGCGCTGGGGGCTACCGGCCGATCTGATGGGGCCAGTCGTGTTCCTTGCCTCCTCAGCCTCCGATTACATCAATGGCTACACGGTGGCGGTGGACGGCGGCTGGCTGGCGCGCTAACCGTCCGCGATGGCCGGGGTCTGTGGTATCGCTCCGGCCTTGTGAGCAATTATTGTCCATACGGCAAAGTGCGGATCGTCCATACTCCGGAACACGGGTATAATGTTACCGCTCTGTATAAACAGGGTTATTAACTATTGGAAACGCATTTTTTGTTACTTTGAAAGTTTAATGTCCATCACAAAACCCATCCTGCCAGCAATATAGTCCATATCTTTGGCTTATCCTGCCTGACCCATTCATCCACCAGTCACGTACTTTCGTCTTATGTCTTACTCTGTGTGGCAGGAAAAAAATGACTTCAATCAGTAACGACTCTACATTATCGCCGCGGACGCAACGTGATACCCGGCGGATGAACTGGTTTGTTTCCATCGCCGCGGCGGTGGCGGGCTTGCTCTTTGGCCTGGATATCGGCGTGATATCCGGAGCGTTGCCCTTTATAACCGACCATTTCACCTTATCCAGCCAGCTTCAGGAGTGGGTGGTTAGCAGCATGATGTTGGGGGCGGCGATAGGCGCGCTGTTTAACGGCTGGCTGTCGTTCCGCCTTGGTCGTAAATACAGCCTGATGGCGGGGGCCGTACTCTTTGTGGCCGGCTCTATCGGATCCGCTTTTGCCGCCAGCGTGGAGGTGCTGCTGGTGGCCCGCGTGGTGTTGGGCGTGGCAGTCGGGATTGCCTCTTATACCGCGCCGCTGTACCTCTCCGAGATGGCCAGCGAGAACGTGCGCGGGAAAATGATCAGTATGTATCAGCTGATGGTCACCCTTGGCATTGTGCTGGCGTTTCTTTCCGATACCGCCTTTAGCTACAGCGGTAACTGGCGCGCCATGCTGGGCGTGCTGGCGCTGCCGGCGGTGATCCTGATCATTCTGGTCGTCTTTTTGCCGAACAGCCCGCGCTGGCTGGCGGAGAAGGGACGCCATATCGAAGCGGAAGAAGTGCTGCGGATGCTGCGCGATACCTCGGAAAAGGCGCGCGACGAGCTTAACGAGATCCGTGAGAGCCTCAAGCTGAAGCAGGGCGGTTGGGCGTTGTTTAAGGTCAATCGTAACGTGCGCCGGGCGGTGTTCCTGGGCATGCTGCTGCAGGCGATGCAGCAATTCACCGGCATGAACATCATCATGTACTATGCGCCGCGTATCTTTAAAATGGCGGGCTTTACCACTACTGAACAGCAGATGATCGCCACCCTGGTGGTGGGCCTGACCTTTATGTTTGCCACCTTTATTGCGGTGTTCACAGTGGATAAAGCGGGCCGCAAGCCAGCGCTGAAAATCGGCTTTAGCGTGATGGCGCTGGGCACTCTGGTGCTGGGCTACTGCCTGATGCAGTTCGACAATGGCACCGCATCCAGCGGCCTCTCCTGGCTCTCCGTCGGCATGACCATGATGTGTATTGCCGGGTATGCGATGAGCGCGGCGCCGGTGGTGTGGATCCTCTGCTCCGAGATCCAGCCGCTAAAATGCCGCGACTTCGGCATCACCTGCTCGACCACCACCAACTGGGTGTCGAACATGATCATCGGCGCCACTTTCCTGACGCTGCTTGACGCAATTGGCGCCGCCGGCACCTTCTGGCTCTACACGGCGCTCAACGTGGCCTTTATCGGCATCACCTTCTGGCTGATCCCGGAAACCAAGAATGTCACCCTCGAGCACATTGAGCGCAACCTGATGGCGGGCGAGAAGCTGCGCAACATCGGTAATCGTTAATGTGAGGCGCGCGGCAACCACGGGCTGGCGACTTTGCGCGTCTCCCGATGGTTGTCGCCGTGAATGATATGCAGGGCGCTCAGGCGCCCGATGTCATAATGCGGCAGTTGCACTGTGGAGAGCGGCGGTAGAAACAGATCGCCAATGCCCACCATGTTGTCGTATCCCACTACCGCCACGTCCTGTGGAATGCGTAACCCCTGGCCCAGCAGCGTCTGATAGACCATAAACGCGATGCGATCGTTGCCGCAGATCACTGAGTCAAAGCCAGGTTTACCCTCGCGGATATGCGCCAGCACCACCGCCGGGATATCGTGGTAATGCTCATCGCCCTGGCCCATATACGAATGGCTCAGATGGTCCGGTTCGATACCGGCCTCCCGGCAGGCGCGCTCCAGCCCCCGGCGGCGGCGGATCGTCGCCGGCTGGCTGGCGGGTAAGTGCAGGCACAGCGGACGACGATAGCCAGCGGCAAGCAGGGCTTTCACCGCGTCGTACTGCCCCTGTTCATCGTCCGGGATATAGCTGGCCACCGGCTGGCTGAGGCTTTCGCAGTTGGCCAGCACGCAGGGCAGAGTCAGCAGTTTCTCCGGCAGCGGTACCTGGCGCAGGCCCATGGTGGTAAAGATAATGCCGTCCGGACGGTGGGAGAGGAGCAGGTCGACCACCGCTTCCGGACGATCGTCAGAAAACATATTGACCACAAAGCTGTTCCAGCCGTGGGCGCGGGCCGTCTCTTCGATCGAGAGGGTGATCTCCACCGAAAAGGGCGTGGTGACGGTATCCAGCGCCAGCACGCCGATGGTGCTGGGGGTGGCGCGCGCCCCGCGGATCTTCTTCGCCGACAAGTCGGGGACGTAGTTGGTCTCGGCGATGGCGGCCTGCACGCGGGCCAGTGTCTCAGGCTTCAGCCGCTCCGGGGTGTTCAGCGCCCGTGAGACGGTCATTAGAGATACATTCGCCAGTTTTGCTACATCTTTCAGGGACGCCATTTTTTCCTCCGCCATTGCCGCAGAGTACAGGCTATACAACTAAGTCGCTGATGTAAAAGAGTGAAACGATTTTCTGCTATCGCCGTCGTGAGCTATGTTGCGGTTGATTTTTGATCGCGATCGCATCTTCATTATGTTAACGTTAACTTTTGTGATTAACATCATATATCGCAGCGAATCCACCTGCGTTTTGTTTTTTGTTAACGTTACCATAATTGCATTCCTCTAACACGAGAATGTCATGATGAAAGCGCCTCACTCACACAGCTACCCGTTGCTCAGTGCCTTACTATTTTTCTTTTTCGTGACCTGGTCGTCATCCGGCTCCTTGCTCTCTATCTGGCTTCACCAGGAGGTTGGGCTGAAGGCAGGCGATACCGGTATTATCTATGCCGTACTGTCGGTTTCCGCGCTGTTTGCGCAAGTTTGCTATGGATTTATCCAGGACAAGCTGGGGCTGCGCAAACATCTGCTCTGGTATATCACCGCGCTGCTGATCCTCTCTGGTCCGGCGTATCTGCTGTTCGGCCACCTGCTGAAAATCAACGTCCTGTTGGGCAGCATCTTTGGCGGGATCTATATCGGTTTGACCTTTAACGGCGGCATCGGCGTGCTGGAATCTTACACCGAGAGGGTGGCGCGTCAGAGCCAGTTTGAATTCGGCAGGGCGCGGATGTGGGGCTCGCTGGGCTGGGCGGTGGCCACCTTCTTCGCCGGCCTGCTGTTTAACATCAATCCGCAGCTAAACTTCCTCGTCGCCAGCTGTTCCGGGCTGGTGTTCTTTATCCTGCTGGCGCGTCTGCGGGTCTCCTCGGCGCCGCATGCGATGCAGGAGGCGGTATCGGGCGGTAAGGTGACGCTGGAAGATGCACTGCGCCTGCTGACGCTGCCGCGGTTCTGGGCGCTGGTCTTTTTCGTCATCGGCACCTGCATCTACGGCGTCTATGACCAGCAGTTCCCGGTCTATTTCTCATCGCAGTTCGCGACCCTGCAGGAAGGCAATGAGATGTATGGCTACCTCAACTCCTTCCAGGTGTTCCTCGAGGCGGCCGGCATGTTCTGCGCGCCGTGGCTGGTGAACCGTATCGGCGCCAAAAACGGTCTGATTTTCGCCGGCATGGTGATGGCGATGCGCATGGTGGCCTCCGGTCTGGTGGAGGGGCCGCTGCTGATCTCCATCACCAAACTGCTGCACGCGGTGGAGTTGCCGATACTGCTGGTGGCTATCTTTAAGTACAACAGCCTCAACTTCGATAAACGTCTCTCCTCCACCCTCTATCTGGTGGGCTTCGCCTGCACCAGCTCGATTATCGCCAGCGTATTGTCGCCGCTGGCGGGCTACAGCTATGAAAAATATGGCTTCGCCCAGTCCTACCTGATCATGGGCCTGCTGGTGTTCTGCACCACCTTTATTTCCATCTTCTTGTTGCGCTCCGGCAAATCCTCCGCCGATCCGCTGGTGTCGCAACCTACCGCTATCTGAATCAAAAAGAGTGAAAATGATGACTTACACAATCTCCCGGGCTGAACAGGTACTCCAGACACAACGCCAGGCGCTCAATCTGCGCTGGTATCCGCACTATCACCTGGCGGCCCGCGCCGGGTGGATCAACGACCCAAACGGTCTGGTGTGGTTCGACGGCTGGTACCATGCCTTTTATCAACATCACCCGTACTCCACCCAGTGGGGACCGATGCACTGGGGGCACGCGCGCAGTAAGGATCTGGTGCACTGGGAGCATTTGCCGGTAGCCCTGGCGCCGGAGGGCCCGGAGGATAAAGACGGCTGCTTTTCCGGCTCGGCGGTGGTCGATGGCGATACCCTGGCGCTGATTTACACCGGGCATAAGTTCCACGGCGATCGTGGCGACGAAGCCAATCTGTATCAGGTGCAGTGTCTGGCCACCAGCCGCGACGGGATCCACTTTGAGCGTCAGGGGATGGTGGTCGACACCCCGCCGGGTATGCACCACTTCCGTGACCCGAAGGTCTGGCGTGAGGGAGATAGCTGGTACATGATCGTCGGCGCGCGCGAAGGCGATACCGGCCAGGTGCGGCTGTACCGTTCAGCCGATCTGCGCCAGTGGCAGGACGCGGGGGTGCTGGATGAAGCGGAAAGCACCATGGGCTATATGTGGGAGTGCCCGGACTTCTTTACCCTCAACGGCAAACGCGTTCTGATGTTTTCCCCACAGGGGATGCAGGCCGCGGGGTTCAGCAACCGCAATCTGTTCCAGAGCGGCTATCTGATCGGCGAGTGGCAGCCAGGCCAGCGTTTTATTCGCCATGGCGAATTCCGGGAGATGGATAACGGCCACGATTTCTATGCCCCGCAAAGCTTCGCCACCCCCGATGGCCGGCGGATCGTGATTGGCTGGCTGGATATGTGGGAATCGCCGCTGCCGGAGCAGCAGGACGGCTGGGCGGGCATGCTCTCCCTGCCGCGCGAGCTGAGCCTGAGCGCGGATGACCGCCTGCAGATGCGCCCGGCGAAAGAAGTGGAGAGCCTGCGCGGCGCCTGGTTCCCGTGGCCGGTCAGCACCCTGAACAACCAGCAGACGACGATGGTCGACAACTGCGAGGCGATGGAGGTGAATCTGCGCTGGGACTGCGCCCGCAGCAGCGCCGAGCAGTATGGTCTGCGCTTTGGAGATGGCCTGCGCATCTACGTGGATGCCCAACAGCAGCGTCTGGTGCTGGAGCGGCATTATCCGCAGTATGGCCTGTGCGGGACGCGCAGCGTGCCGTTGACCGCCGGGGCGGATCTCAACCTGCGAATATTTTTCGATAGCTCTTCGGTGGAGGTTTTTGTCAATGACGGCGAAGCCTGCCTGAGCAGCCGTATCTATCCGCAGGCTCCCCACCGTGAATTAGCGTTATTTGCCTGGAGCGGCTCGGCGGCATTAACCGAAGCCGGCGCCTGGCAGCTCGAATAATAATAAGGCTGTTGTCGTTAATAACCCGTCTTTGACGATGGGCGGGTTATTATTGCCTGCATCGTCGTGCGTTACCCATTAATAAAAAATTCAGTTCATTCCATAATAAAAGGGTTTACCGATGAATAAAATCTGGGTCGGGTGTTTTCTGACGTCTCTGTATCTGCCATCCGTTATGGCGCAGGCGCCGTTATCGCTGGAGGAGCGACTGGCGCAAATGGAGCAGCGGCTAAAGGCGACGGAGGCGCGCGCCGCCAGCGCAGAGGCGGAAATTAAGACGCTGAAAGGCCAGCAGCAGGCCGCGACGGTCGCCCGCGCGGCGCCTGCTTCGCCGCGTTTGCAGCTAAATGACAATGGCGAATTAAAATTTTATGGCGACGTCGAATTTAACCTCGATGGCGCCAGTCGCACCGGCAGCCTGACGTCGGTCAAAACCAGCGCGAATAAAAGCTGGGCGCCCGGCGATAAAGAGCGCTGGGATATTAACGGTCGTATTCTGCTGGGTTTCGATGGCAGACGGAATGGCGCCGACGGGCAATATGCCGGATTCAGCGTGCAGCCTCTGGCGGATATGGATGGCAAAATGAATCTTGATGATGCGGTATTTTTCTTCGGCCAGCAGGATGACTGGAAAATAAAAATAGGCCGCTTTGAAGCCTGGGATATGTTCCCGCTGAATCAGGATACCTTTATTGAATATTCAGGTAATACCGCCAACGATCTCTATTCCGATGGCTATGGCTATATTTACATGATGAAAGAGGGGCGCGGGCGCAGCAGCAGCGGCGGTAACCTTCTGTTTAGCAAAACGGTGGATAACTGGTATTTCGAAGTTAACACCCTGGTGGAGGACGGCAGTTCGCTGTTTGTCGATCAGAACTATCATGGTAACGCGCTGGAAAACCGCAAAAATGTGGTGTACGTGCGGCCGGTGGCGGCGTGGCAGTCCGGCGCCTGGTCGGCGGCCGCGGCGATAGAGAGCAATCTCGTCAACAATGCTTACGGCTATCAGAGCCAGAGCGGACGCTGGGTCGACCAGTCAAACCGCACCGGCTACGGGCTGACCATGAGCTGGAACACCCTGAAAAGCGATCCGCAGGATGGGGCGGTGGTCAATCTGAGTACCGCCCTGCTGGACGCGGCGGACGAAACCGACTTCAGCGCCGGGATCAACGCCCTTTGGCATCGCGTGGAGCTGGGCTATATCTATGCGCACAATAAAATCGACCAGTTCAATATGGCCGGGGTGACCAGCGAATGCGATGGCGATTGCGCTATCCTGGCGCCGGGGCGCTATGACATCCATACCCTGCACACCTCCTGGCAGTTGCCGAATATCATGGCGATGCCGAACTTCAATATTTACCTTGGCGCCTATGCCTCGTGGCTCGATTCCACGGCAGCGAAGAGCGGGAATCCCGATGAACGCTACGGCGCCCGGGTGCGCTTTAAATATTTCTTCTGACAGGGCCGTCTGGCAGACCCTCCCGCGGCGTGCGCCGCGGGAGAGTTCAGACGGGCAGGTTAGCGCATCGCGCGGCGCAGAATGCGGTCGGTCTGGCGCTGGAAGTCCTCGGCCGCTTCTTCCACCGACTTTTTACCGTAGTCGATGTACTGCAGGGTGGTGCCGAACTGGGCGACGATCTGCGGATCGTCGAAGTACGGGGAGACCGGCAGAGCGGTGGGCAGGGATTGCGCCAGCTTCAGGCCGGACACCGCCGGATCGTCGGCTTTGATTACCCCATCCTCGGTCAGGTAGGTGACCGCCGCTTTACTCAGCGGCACGCCGCGCTCCAGTCCAAGAATATCCACCCCTTCTTTGCTGTTCAGCAGGAAGTTAATCACTTTCGCCGCCGCCTGCGGGTTTTTCGTCGATTTGCCAATCGACAACATTTGCGCGGGCTTGAAGAACAGTCCGGCATCGGTGGCGCCCGGCAGCATCGGGTATTCCCCCAGCACCAGCTTCGCCGGCGGCTTCAGGTTATCGGAATATTTGTTGATGGTGGAGTTCCACATGTAGGTCCCGCCCCATTCGCCCTGGATCCACGGCTTCATTTCGTACATGTTGCTCTTGCCGAAGGAGGCATAGTAGCGGGTGTCCGGCATCACATGGCTGTCGATAAGCTTCTTATACATACCGAAGAAATCCGCCCACTGCGCTTTGCTGTAGGAGAATTTTCGCCCTTTCTCATCGATGGCCGGCTGATTGTATTTTTGCACCATATAAGAGTTGAGCAGGGCCAGCACGTCCTGGTGTTCGAGCACCACCGGGTAGTACTGTTTCCCGAGCTTGCTTTCGAAAGTTTTTCCCGCCGCCATGAGTTCATCCCAGGTTTTCGGGAAGGGGATGCCCGCCTTTTTCCATGCTTCGTCGTTAAAGTAGAAGACGCGGGCGGTGACGGAAATTGGAATACCGTTAAGCTTGCCGTTGACCGTGGTGGACTGCAGTTCTTTGGCGTCGAACTGGCTGAGGTCGATCTCGTCTTTCAGGGTATTCAGATCGTAAAAGCCATCGCCATTTTTCGAAAAGATCGGCAGCCAGTTCCAGTTGGTCTGCATCACGTCAGGCTCGGTACCGCCGGCAATCTGGGTGGTCAGGCGTGAAAGATGGCCGTCCCAGCCGGTGTATTCTGCTTTGACGTTGATGTCTGGGTTTTGTTTGTGGAATTCCTCCAGCGCCTTGAGGGTGACCTGATGGCGGCCGTTGCCCCCCCACCAGGACATACGCAGGTCGACATCCTGCGCTAGCGAAGAGAAGGCGCTAAGGCCCAGGGTGGCGGAGAGGGTGGCGCTTATCAGCACGTTTTTCATTGTTATGCTCCAGGGTTCACAGAGAGAGGTTCTGTTCGGTTTTGGCGTCAAAGATGTGACACTTGTTGAGATCAAAGGTGAAATAGACTTTGCGATTCAGTCCCTTGGCAATCATCGGCTTCGCATCGTCCGACGGCACGCGGGCGGTCAGCTCATAATCAGCAACCCTGAGATAAACAAAGAATTCATGTCCCATGTTTTCTACGCGTACCATTTCACCCGCGCAGGAACCTTCGGCAAACGGTTCATCGGAGAGAGAGACAAACTCCGGGCGCACGCCAAAGAACACCTGCTGATTCTTATGGGTTTCAACTTTGCTTTGCAGCCGATCGTTGAGCGGCAGCCGCTGATCGCCCAGCGTCAAATGCAGGCGACCACCGTGCTCAACCAACTGGCTGGGACGAATATTCATCTCCGGCGCGCCGATAAACCCAGCGACAAACATATTTTTCGGCTGGTGGTAGAGATTGTCCGGGGTATCAACCTGCATAATGTGGCCGAGCTTCATCACGCAGATGCGGTCGCCCATGGTCATCGCTTCCGTCTGATCGTGGGTGACGTAGACGGTGGTCGCCGGTTTGCCAGATTTTTTCAACTGCTTATGCAGATCGGAAATGCGGATCCGCATCGAGGCGCGCAGCTTGGCGTCAAGGTTGGAGAGCGGTTCGTCGAACAGGAAAACGTCCGGTTTTTTGACGATCGCCCGGCCCACCGCCACGC
>NZ_JAGRQY010000075.1:0-12414 GCF_018223905.1 Klebsiella sp. 28 | reverse complement strand
TACTGATCCCTTTTCCCGGCCGCGCTCATCCCGGCCGGGAAGCTTCGCCGCTCAGGCTTTAGGCTCTCCTTTAGCTTTAAAAGCTCTCCTCCATTGCGGCATCTATTTCTCAGGCGCATAATTAGCAGGCTCATATTTTCTCTTAATTTGACCTGCCGCGCAGGCCAGTGGAACCCTATGTCGTCTGCTGAAACCCCCATTAACTGGAAACGAAACCTGACCGTGACCTGGCTTGGCTGCTTTTTAACCGGCGCCGCCTTCAGCCTGGTCATGCCCTTTCTGCCACTCTACGTCGAACAGCTCGGCGTCACCGGGCATAGCGCCCTGAACATGTGGTCCGGGCTGGTCTTTAGTATTACCTTTCTTTTCTCCGCCATCGCCTCGCCGTTCTGGGGGGGGCTTGCTGATCGCAAGGGGAGAAAAATCATGCTGCTGCGTTCCGCCCTCGGGATGGCCATCGTGATGATGCTGATGGGAATGGCGCAGAATATCTGGCAGTTTCTGCTGCTGCGCGCACTGCTCGGCCTGCTGGGCGGTTTTATTCCTAACGCCAACGCCCTGATCGCCACCCAGATCCCGCGCCATAAAAGCGGCTGGGCGCTGGGGACACTGTCTACCGGCGCGGTAAGCGGCGCCCTGCTCGGCCCGCTGGCAGGTGGCTTCCTGGCCGACCACTGGGGATTGCGCACCGTCTTCTTTATGACCGCGGCGGTACTATTTATCTGTTTCTTGTTTACCCTGTTTTTAATCCGCGAAAATTTTGTGCCGATCGCCAGGAAAGAGATGCTCAGTGCCAGAGAGGTGTTCTCTTCGCTGCAGAATCCCAAACTGGTGCTCAGCCTGTTTGTGACCTCGCTGATAATCCAGGTGGCCACCGGTTCCATTGCGCCGATCCTGACGCTTTATGTACGCGATCTCGCGGGCAACGTCAGTAACATCGCCTTTATCAGCGGAATGATCGCCTCGGTGCCGGGCATTGCCGCGCTGATGAGCGCCCCGCGGCTGGGCAAACTGGGGGATCGCATCGGGCCGGAAAAAATCCTAATCGTGGCGCTGATTATCTCGGTGCTACTCCTGATCCCGATGTCGTTCGTTCAGACCCCGCTGCAGTTAGGTATCCTGCGATTCCTGCTCGGCGCCGCGGACGGCGCGCTGCTGCCGGCGGTGCAAACCCTGCTGGTGTACAACTCCACCAGCCAGATCTCCGGGCGAATCTTCAGCTATAACCAGTCGTTCCGCGATATTGGCAACGTTACCGGCCCCCTGATTGGCGCGTCGGTTTCCGCTAACTATGGCTTCCGCGCTGTATTTCTGGTCACCGCAGGGGTGGTATTGTTTAATGCGATCTACTCCACCCTCAGCCTGCGTCGGCCAGCAGCGGATACTTCGCATTCAGTAAATTAACGTCGAGAGGGGCTCTGTCCCTTGACGCCGTGCGTACCGCCTTCTATAGATTGAATCGTGTTCAATTCATATTCTTCTCAGGAGATTCGCTATGCCAAAGGATTCGATGTTCTACGCCACGCTTGAAGAAGCTATTGATGCAGCACGTGAAGAATTTCTCGCCAACAACCCTGACAGCGATGAAGAGAGCGCCAACGTTGAGCAGCTCAACATTCAAAAGTATGTGCTGCAGGATGGCGATATCGCCTGGCAGGCCGAATTTTTTGCTGACGAAGAGGAACAAGGCGAATGCCTCCCGATGCTCAGCGGCGAAGCCGCGCAGAGCGTCTTCGACGGGGATTATGATGAGATAGAGCTGCGTCAGGAGTGGCTGGAGGAAAATACGCTCCACGAATGGGATGAAGGCGAATTTCAGCTCGAGCCCTCGCTGGACACCGAAGAGGGGCAGACGGCAGCCGACGAGTGGGACGAGCGTTAATCAGTTATAGGGTCCGTGGCTGGCGTCCAGAGGCAGCAGAAGCGTATCAAATACCAGCGAGAACGGCAGGTCGAGAATGGTGAGATAGCGCCATGCCGAATCGCGAACATCCCACTGTACGCCCGGGTAATATTGATTGCCATGCCCCTGCCCGGGCACCGTACGGCTGATAATGCTGCCGCAGCCGCTGAGCAGCAGCGCCATGGCAATGATCGGTAGTATTCGCATCCACATCCTCGTATTTCAGATAAAAAAATACCGGCATCGCTGCCGGTATTTTCCTTAACGTACGGCTTATTTCGTTTTCAGCGCCAGCGGGTTAAGCGCCAACTGCTGATAGGCGTTCACCCATGAAGAGTATTTCTCCGGCGCGGCCCATACGCGATAGTGCAGACGCGACATGGTTACCGGGTCGCTCAACAGCACCAGTCGACGATCGCGGTTCAGCTTATCCGGCGTTTCATTCAGCGCCTGCTCGACATGGCGCTCGCGGGCGATCTCCAGGATATGCCCCTGACGGTGGCGCGCAGTGGCCATTGCGGTGGCGAGGGCGTTAAACGACGGGTTAAACACCGCGTGCATAAAGCCATCGTCCAGCGAACGCTGACGGTTCATCGTCAGGTACGCATCGGTATCCTTGAGCACCTGCGGCGGCGAATACTCTTCCGGGATCAGGAACAGCTTCCAGCGCTTGGTGCGCAGGCCCACTGTCGCCCGGCTGGAAATCGCCGACACGAACGGCGAGAGGATCAGCGAGACAACAATCGGCGCCAGCCAGAACAGGAAGCGTAGATCCAGCCATGCCATCCCGACCGCCCACACCAGCCCCAGCAGCAGCTGTGAGCCGTGGCGCATAAAGGCTTCCCCCCACGGCGTGGAGTCATCATCACGCTGCGGCGAATTCCATACCACCTCCCAGCCGAGGAAGGCGCTGACCACGAAGACCGTGTGGAACAGCATACGGACCGGCGCCAGCAGGACCGAGAACAGGACCTCCAGCAGCAGTGAAAGCGTGACGCGGATAAATCCGCCGTACTCTTTCGGCCCTTTACACCACACCAGAATAATACTCAGCAGCTTCGGCAGGAACAGCAGCACCATGGTCGAGGCGAACAGCGCGATGGCCAGCTCAGGCCGCCACTGCGGCCACACCGGGAACAGCTGACGCGGCTGCAGGAAGTACTGCGGTTCGGTCAGGGCATGCACCACCTGCAACGCCGTCGACAGGGCAAGGAACATAAACCACAGCGGCGCCGACAGGTAGGACATCACGCCGGTAAGGAACACCGCCCGGTGAACCGGGTGCATCCCTCTGACTAGGAACAGGCGGAAGTTCATCAGGTTGCCCTGACACCAGCGACGGTCGCGTTTCAGCTCGTCCAGCAGGTTCGGCGGCAGCTCCTCATAGGAGCCCGGCAGATCGTAGGCAATCCACACCCCCCAGCCGGCACGGCGCATCAGCGCGGCTTCGACGAAGTCGTGCGACAGGATCGACCCGGCAAAGTTGCCCTCGCCCGGCAGCGGCGCCAGCGCGCAGTGCTCAATGAACGGCTTCACGCGGATAATGGCGTTGTGGCCCCAGTAGTGGGACTCCCCCAACTGCCAGAAGTGCAGACCCGCCGTAAACAGCGGACCGTACACCCGGGTGGCAAACTGCTGGCAACGCGCATACAGCGTGTCCATGCCCGAGGCGCGCGGGGAAGACTGAATGATCCCGGCATTCGGGTTCGCTTCCATCAGGCGCACCAGGCTGCTCAGACACTCACCGGTCATCACCGAGTCAGCGTCCAGCACCACCATATAGCTATACTGGCTGCCCCAGCGGCGGCAGAAGTCATCGATGTTGCCGCTCTTACGCTTCACTCGACGACGACGGCGGCGGTAGAAGATCTGCCCTTCGCCCTGCACTTCGGCAATCAGCTCCATCCACGCCTTTTGCTCAGCCACACAGATATCGGGGTTATAGCTGTCGCTGAGGATATAGACGTCGAAATGAGCGGCGTTACCGGTCGCTTTCACCGACTCCCAGGTCGCCCGCAGGCCGGCGAAAACGCGGTCAACGTCTTCGTTACAGATCGGCATTATCAGCGCCGTACGGTGCGCCGGGTTCAACGGTTCGTCACCGACCGTCGAGGCGGAAATACTGTACTTATCGCGGCCGATCAATAGCTGCAGGAAGCCCATTAACGCGGTCCAGAAGCCGGCGGAAACCCAGCAGAACAGCACCGCGAAGAGGATCAGAATGCCGCTCTGCAACACGTACGGCAGCAGCTGCATGAACGAGATCCACAGGTTCTGCCCCACCATGTCGGCCGGGTTGATCAGCGCCCAGCCCTGATAAGGCAGAATGGTTTTCATATACCAGGTGGCTACCACGGTCTGCGACAGCGTCAGCAGCAGCAGGATATAGCGACGAATGGTGCCGACGGTACGCCATTTTTGCTCACTCTCGCGCTCTTCTTGCGTCAGACGGGAGAGATAGCGCGGCGTGACATCGCGTCCGCGCAGACGGTCCCAGAAGCGGCCGACCGGGTTGGTACGCCACGGGTCCGGTATCATTGAGGAGCGCTTGGCTTTGGGCATCGCATGCAGCTGAGTACGGCCTTCATCATCCTTCACCAGCTGATCGCCAGACAGCGAATCCGGCCAGCTGTGCGCCAGCCGTGCCTTGACCGACCCCAGCGGGGAGTCGTCTTCGCGGGCGAAGGTCTGATGGTCGTCATCCAGGGCCTGATGAACGGCCTGCAGGCTGGTGTCCGGCAGCGCCGATTTCTCGGCGTCCGACAGCGGCAATGCGTCAATGTACTTTGTTATCTTATTCATTGGCAGGCAGCTGATAGCTCCAGGTTTCGCTCAACGTGTCATCACCGTTAACCAGCGCGGCGCGCATTTCCGTCGTTTTCTTCGGATCTTTCACCTTCAAACGCAGGATCATTCGCCAGCCTTTGGTCACCGGATTGTAACGCACGGTATTTTCAACGATTTCAGCGTTATCGCCGGTACTCGCCTGGGCGGCGACCGGGGTATCCGCTGGCAGTTTTTTCATATCGGCGCCGGTGAAGTCGACAATGAAAGCAATGGTGCCGTCCGGCTGGCGGATCAGGTTCGACTGCTTCACGTCGCCGGTAGAGCGGCGGGTCTGCATAACGTAAGCGTTATCCGGCGCATGCAGCTTGTCTTCATCGCGGCTGAAGGTGATGGTGTACTTGAAGTTCATCTCCTTGCCCGGCTCCGGCAGCTGATCCGGCGTCCAGTAAGTCACGATGTTATCGTTGGTTTCATCGTTGGTCGGGATTTCAACCAGTTCGATTTTCCCTTTGCCCCACTCCCCTTTCGGGGTGATCCAGGCGCTCGGACGCAGGTCATAACGATCGTCGAGATCCTCGAAGCGCGAGAACTGACGGCCGCGCTGCAGCAGGCCGAACCCTTGCGGGTTTTCCATCGCATAGCTGCTAACGGCAAGGTGTTTCGGGTTGTTCAGCGGACGCCAGATCCACTCGCCGTTACCGGCCAGGATCGACAGACCATTGGAGTCGTGTAGCGCCGGACGATAGTTAAGCGCCGGAGAAGGCTGGTTGGAACCGAACAGGAACATGCTGGTCAGCGGCGCCACGCCCAGTTTGCCCACTTTGTCACGCAGGTAAACTTTGGACTGGACATCTACCACGGTGTCGCGTCCCGGCATGATGACAAAGCGATAAGCGCCGGTTGCCCGCGGGGAGTCCAGCAGCGCATAGATAGTCAGACGTTTGTCGGTGGCTTTAGGACGCTCGATCCAGAACTCGCGAAAACGCGGGAACTCTTCGCCGGACGGCAGCGCGGTATCGATAGCCAGGCCGCGCGCGGACAGGCCGTAAACCTGACCCTGACCCAGCACGCGGAAGTAGCTGGCACCGAGCATGCTGACGATCTCATCGTTCTTATCTTTGCTATTGATCGGATACAGTACTTTGAAGCCGGCGAAACCGAGGTCTTTCACCGTGTCTTTATCGTGCTGAACGTTACCAAAGTTAAAATAGTCCGGGCTATATTTAATTTTGCGCACGCTGGTGGCCGTCACTTCATTGATGGTGACCGGCGTGTCGAAGTACATACCCTGATGGTAAAATTCAAGCTTGAATGGGGTTTTCTGGTTATTCCAGTAAGCTTTATCGTGATTAAACTGAATTTGCTGGTAATCCGCGTATTTCATGTCGCGGAAAGCGGAGGGCAGGTTACTCTTCGGCGCTTCATAGCCTTTCCCGGCTAACGTTTTGGCCTCTTTTGCAACGTCATCAATGCTAAATGCCCATGCAGATGAAGTACACAGGGACAACATTACGGCTGCGCTTAACCAACGCATTTTCATCATCTGTGGTTTATGTTTCATATAAGTAAGCACTTCCCCCTTTGTGTGCTTAAATCGATCCGATCTATTTTAATGGAAACTCAGGCAATCCGACAACATAATCCCTGCTTTGTTCAGCGTAGCGGCGCAGGGAATAAACAGTTCGCTATCCCGTTTGCACTTTGCGTGCTTATCCTGGAGACAGGTACCCCGAGTTCATGTAGGGTTGCTGATAATGTAAGCGTTATCATCTTGAGTGATAAGACGAATTATCTGAGATTGTCGTGAATCGTATGAATAATACTCCGGTACAGCGTGAATATTTCTTCGACAGCATCCGCGCCTGGCTGATGCTGCTGGGGATCCCTTTCCACATTTCGCTGATCTATTCCAGCCACAGCTGGCATGTCAACAGCGCTGAGCCCTCGTGGTGGTTGACGCTGTTTAATGACTTCATCCATGCCTTCCGGATGCAGGTCTTTTTCGTCATCTCCGGCTATTTCTCCTACATGCTGTTCCTGCGCTACCCGTTGAAAAAGTGGTGGAAAGTGCGCGTCGAACGGGTCGGTATTCCGATGCTGACCGCTATCCCACTGCTGACGCTGCCGCAGTTTATTATGCTGCAGTACGTCAACGGCAAGGCGGAAAACTGGCACACCCTTTCCGGGTACGATAAATTTAACACCCTGGCGTGGGAGCTTATTTCCCACCTGTGGTTTTTACTGGTGCTGGTGGTGCTGACCTCGCTGGGCGTGGTGCTGTTTAAATGGCTGACGCGCCGCCCGGCAGGGGGCGCCTCAGCCTTTGGTGACACTGTCACTATGGGCCAGCTAACGATGATTTTCCTTGCGCTGGGGGTGCTTTACGCGCTGATCCGCCGATCGCTGTTCCTGATTTACCCGCCGCTGCTTAGCAATGGTCTGTTTAACTTTGTGGTGATGCAGACGCTGTTCTATCTTCCCTTCTTTGTGCTGGGGGCGCAGACCTTTATTAATCCGCGTCTGAAGGCGATGTTTACCACCCCGTCACCATGGTGCTGCGCAGCGGCGCTGCTGGGATTTATCGCCTACCGGCTGAACCAGCAGTACGGCTCCGGCGACGGCTGGATGTATGAAACGGAATCGGTGATCACCATGGTGCTTGGGCTGTGGATGGTCAATGTGGTCTTTTCGCTCGGCCATCGCCTGCTGAACTTCCAGTCGGCGCGCGTAACCTATTTCGTCAATGCTTCGCTGTTTATTTACCTGGTGCACCATCCGCTGACGCTGCTGTACGGGGCGTGGATCACCCCGGTCATTAAGTCCAATACCTTAGGCTTTATTGGCGGGTTGGTTTTTGTGGTGGGTATTGCCCTGATCCTGTATGAAATTCACCTGCGCATTCCGCTGCTGCGTTTCCTGTTCTCCGGTAAACCGATGAACAAACCGGCCAAAACCCCAGCCTCGGCCAGCTAACCACTAGCCTGTGCGGCACGCCAGGCGTGCCGTATTATGCCTGCTCGTCAAAAAGCCGGTCGAAAATCATATTGTACAGGGCTTCTAAATCTGCCTTATCGACCGGGGTGGAGGCGCTCAGCTCACAGCGGTAAGCTGCCCCCTCTGTCAGAACGGCGATGAGCTCTGATGCGGCATTGCGTCGCGCATCGCTGAGCCCGGGATGGTAGCGCTGCGACAGGCGACCGCCCTCCTCTTTCAACCGCCGATCGGCCTGCATCAGGATCTCACGCAAGCGTGGGTTACGCGAGGCCTCGGCATTGATCTCCATCAGCAGATAATTATCGCTTTTGGTGGCTGCCGACGTCGGGATCCTGCCAGCCAAAACCGCCGCTTTACGCGCCAGATTGTGGTTCTCATCGATCATCTCCCCGACTCTGGCGTTGACGATTTCGCTAACAATCGCTTCGATGATCGCTTCCTTGCTGGCAAAAATGCGATATAGCTGACCGACGCTCAGGCCCGCTTCCCGGGCGATATCGGCGACGGAAGCGCCGTGCAGCCCCTTTTCAGCGAAACATTTTTGCGCAGCGACAACGATCTCCGCGCGGCGCGCCTGCTGTTTCTGCTGGACTTTTCCTTCTGACACCCTGCTCCCTCCTGCTACCCATCATTCCCGTCAAGACTGGCGGTTATCATAGCCTATTCTGTTGAATCAGGGGTATGACGCCAGCAGGCGGCGATAGATAGCCGCAGTTTCCTCGTCAAAACAGACGAACAGGACGCGCTCAAGAGGGTTATAGCGAGTGAGAAACGCGGTGACGGTGCGCACGGCGATCGCCGCCGCTTCCTCTTTCGGATAGCCATACACGCCGGTGCTTATCGCCGGAAACGCAATGGAGCGATAGTTGTTTGCCGAGGCCAGCTGCAGACTGTTTTTGTAAGCATCGGCCAGGGTTTGCGCCTCCATGCGGTCGCCGCCGTGCCAGACCGGGCCCACGGTGTGGATCACCGCGCTGGCCGGCAGATTGCCGGCAATAGTAATTACCGCATGCCCGGGAGGGCATTCGCCCTGCTGCTGCAGCACCTGCTTACAAGCCGCCAGCAGCGCGGGACCGGCCGCCCGGTGGATGGCCCCGTCTACTCCGCCACCACCCAGCAGCGAGGGATTTGCCGCATTAACAATCACATCGACATCAAGTGTCGTAATATCGCCGAGAATTACCTCAGGTTTAACAGCCATTTCTCCTCCTGTCGGCATAGCGTGTGGATACGGCTTTCTGCCGATACTAGGGCATTCTCGCCTGCGGGAGCAAGATTATCGCTTTGTCCGGTGACGAGAAGATAAAAAAACAGGACCCGTAAGGTCCTGTTTTTTAGTCGTCCCGCCGATCAGGCGTTGTCGTTGACGAACAATTTATGCTTATCCGCACGGGCCGCCAGCCACAGGCCACTATTTTTCATGGCATAGCCAAAGACCAGACCCAGCGCCAGGGAAGGGATCACCAGACGCCAGTCGCCGTCTGCCGCGAAGGTCGCGCAGGCGCCGATAAAGGTGCCCGGGACAAACGACAGTAGCGTCCGTCGCGCCTGAATGCACATCAGGAAGGCGACCACACCGGTCATCATATAGCTGAGGATCTGCACCTGTGGCGCCAGCGCGCTACCGTGGATAATCACTAACGCCCAGGCCACGCCGCTCATCACCGTGCAGGACGAGATGGCCAGCCCTTTCAAGCCGCCCTGCGGGCAGGCGAAATAGGCCGTACAGCCGAGGAATCCGGCCCAGCTCAGCAGGCCGAGAGCGACCGCCACCCACCCCCAAATCCCGGAGAGGATGCCTGTCGTTAATGCGATTGCGAAGAGTATGTTCATGGCGCGTATCCTAGCAGATACGCGCCGGAAGAATGCGATCTAAAACACAGTATATGAATGAACTTTCTTTCAGTTTCATTCAAACAGTGATTTACATCACATATTATTGCTCATCTTCTTCCTGAAGCTCGTCCCACATCGCGGCGATGGCGTCGCGGGTCAACGGCGCCATGGTGCGCCAGAACGGCGTGTGCGCATGGGCTTCGACTTTCCCCAGCATCGTCCCGCACCACGGCAGGATATAGTCGGCGAACAGGAGCTCCAGCGTCTCGCTCTGGTCTTCTGCGGCATGATCCTCCAGCCAGGAGGCGGCCAGCAGCAGCGAGCCGAGATGATCCGCCGGACCTTCCCCTGTCGGGATGCCGTGTTCGCTCAGAAAAGCCCGAACTTCCGCTTCCGAGGAACCCTCCACCCACGCGCTACGGTACGGCGGGACGCTGCAGGCTTCACCGACGAACAGCGCATTATAGTCCGTCGCCAGGGATTGCATTTCACAGCTTTTCTGCAGACGCGCCAGCAGCTCGTCCTGCTCAAGCGGCCAGCTGGCGGCCAGTTTGCCCTCGCGGATCAGGGTAAACAACGGCACCAGCAGCGGGTCCTGCGGTTGACGGTAATACAGCGAACCCAGCACGCGGCAGAGGATTGAAAACTCGTTCATTCAGTTATTCCAGTTATACAAATTAAAGGTCAGCAAATTCCGGGATCGCCGGCATGCCCCGCGACTCGAGGAAGTTAAGCAGGCGACGCGGAGAAACGTTGAGGATCCTGTCCTCCGGGAAATCGACCGCATCAAGGATCTTGCGGCATTCGGTAAACTCCCCGAGGGTAAAGGCGGTGTGAGAGTCCGAGCCCAGCGCCACCCATCCCCCGGCATCACGCACTGCGGCGGCGATGGCCCGGCAGTTGTCTTCACTGCCCACGCGCGATGATACGAACGAGGAGTTATTAATCTCCAGCGCCACCTGGTAGCGAGCCGCCGCTTCGGCAATCGCCGGGATATCCACCGGGAATTTCGGATTACCCGGATGGCTAATCATATGCACTTTACCGCTGGCCATCGCGGCTATC
The DNA here is from genome assembly GCF_018223905.1 of Klebsiella sp. 28. Lineage (NCBI taxonomy): Bacteria > Pseudomonadati > Pseudomonadota > Gammaproteobacteria > Enterobacterales > Enterobacteriaceae > Klebsiella > Klebsiella sp. 28. The sequence goes on along the minus strand of NZ_JAGRQY010000075.1, from coordinate 1,829 downwards.
ATCGCCTGTGTATGGGTGTCACGATCCTGCGGCGGAAACACCGGCTCATGAAATCCGGCGATGATCAGATCGAGGGAAGTCAACATCGGTCCGGAACAGTCGATCTCGCCTTCAATATTTTTAATATTCGACTCAATACCGCGCAGGATCCCCACCCCGTCTACCAGGCGGGGCCAGATGCGCATATTAACGAAGTGCCAGTAGTGCGGAGCATCCGCCATGTCCGGGCCGTGGTCGGTGATGGCGAAGAGTTTGATCCCTTTACGCTTTGCTTCCGCAATATAATCGTGCAGGGTGCTGTAGGCATGGGTGCTGGCGACGGTATGCATGTGCAGGTCAACGGGATACATCACATTCTCCTCTTCTGTTTGCCGCAAGAATAGCAGGAAACCGGGCTATTGATTAGCAAAAACCCCGCCGTGGCGGGGTTCTCTCGTCTTAATAACCGCGCTGGCGGTCGACCTGACCGCTTACCGGCTCCCCTCGCTCAAGCCGGCTAATGGTCTCCGCAATGTAGGTGATAGCTTCCATTGGACGGGTCACTGCCGCCACATGGGGGGTCATGGCCACCCGCGGATGCGCCCATAGCGGGCTCTCCTGCGGCAGCGGTTCGCGACTGAAGACATCGAGCATCGCCCCTTTGAGCTTACCGCTGTTCAGCGCCGCCAGCAGATCCTCTTCAACGACATGCACGCCGCGAGCAAGGTTGAGGACATAGCTCTCATCAGGCAACTGCGCCAGCAGCGTCTGGTTAATAATGCCGGCGGTTTCGGCGGTATTCGGCAGCAGGTTGATCAGCACGCGAGTGCCCTGCAGGAATTCGCCCAGCTCGGCCTGGCCGGCGAAGCTCTGCACCTGCGGCCAGGATTTGCGGCTACGGCTCCAGACGCGAAGCGGGAACCCCCAGGGTTGCAGACTTTCCGCAACCTTCGCCCCCAGCACGCCGGCGCCCATAATCCCGACGGTGAATCCGTCGGCGCGGTACTCGGGCAGCGGCTGCCAGCGGGACGCCAGCTTCAGCGCCTGATAGTCATCAAAGCGGCGGAACCAGTGGAGCACCTGGCTAACGGCATACTCCTGCATCTGCCGTCCCATACCGGTATCTTCGAGACGAAACAGCGGAATCGACAGCGGCAGCATATCCGGATGGTCGCGCAGCTTGCTGAGAATAGAGTCCCCCCCTGCCCCGAGGGCGAACACGGCCTTCAGCGCCCGGCCCTGCAGCATCTCTACCGGCGGATGCCAGACCAGGGCATAGTCCGCCGGCCGGTTATCGCCCGCTTTCCACTCGCGCACCCGCGCGCCGGGTAACTGCTTTTCCAGCTCACAGATCCAGTATTGGGTATCAAAGGTCGGATGGTAAAAAATAATCTCCATAGGGGCTCCTGATAGCAGACGCCTTTGGCCGATTGACGCTGGCGTCTTATTTTACTCATTGTTTTCTATTGGTTTGCCAGCATAACAAATTTCCCCTTGTCGCAAAGTGAAAAGGGAGTGGCGACAAAAAAAACGGATTTCGCACGTTTAAGGAGCAAGTTGCTCGAAGTTTGTCTAAACGCGCTTTTTTTGCAAAAAGTTGATTGACGGGCGATACGTATTTCCCTACATTAGCGCCCGTTCCCGACAACAACGGGAAAGACAATATGGTGAGGTGTCCGAGTGGCTGAAGGAGCACGCCTGGAAAGTGTGTATACGGCAACGTATCGGGGGTTCGAATCCCCCCCTCACCGCCATATTTTAAGAAGAGCTCGTACGCAAGTACGGGCTTTTTTTTCGCATGTGGCACTCACCGGGGGGATGAGAACCCCCGACCGGGGTTCGACAACTGG
>NZ_JAGRQY010000074.1:0-3217 GCF_018223905.1 Klebsiella sp. 28 | reverse complement strand
GTTCGCTCCTCGACTCACCTGCAGGCTCTTATTGCCGGTGAATTTCTGAGACGCCACCACAACGGCGGTGCCGCCCCCGCCCAGCACATGACCATCTCCGTAGCTTTCGAACGTACCGTCAACCCACGGATTAGCTCCCTGAGTACTGATGGTATTGATGCTGCTGGTCAGCGACGTGATACTCTGCGACTGGCTGGTGATAGTGTTTTCCACCTGGCTTACGCGACCAGTCAGTGAACTCACTGCAGTCGTGTCAGCCTTTTTACTCACCGTATCGTTTGTCGACCTGAGGCTGTTCTCCAGCGCCGTTATCGAGGAACTCAGGGAGTCAATATTACCCCCCTGGGTCTTCACTGTGTTCTGGAGCGTGGTAATTGCCGACGCGTTCGCATCAGCCTTCATCATCACACCGCCGGCTGCACCCAGCCCCATCATTATCCCGTTCACAAATTCGACTGAGGTCGAAATGTGAGCGGTGGCATCTCCACCGGTTGGCGCACGCAGTTCCAGACCATCGCCCGACCTCATGCCTTTGCGGCCAAGGAGAATATAGGCACCACGATACGGCAGGGAGTTGACGACTTCGGATGTACCACCAAGAGATTCCAGAGCAGACAATATCTTACCTCGGTTGCCAGATGGCTCATCGAATGTCAGGACGCAAACGTAAGTGCCACTAGTCAACGCCCCGATATCAGCCGACATCGTGTCGCCATTATTCGCGCTGCCAAAGACATCGTATGTTTTGGAGGTCGCAATCACCGCTGATCCGTCGCTTTGTTTTGCAAAAGTGACCAGCGCCCAGCTGCGACCAGGGGTAAACAGGTTTTTGCCGCTTTCATCAAAAACCCCAGGAGTTACGCTGTTGCCATTCCCCCGTGCAGTGACAGTAAACACAGTGCGACGGTTCATCGAGGCCTGCAGGCTGGTAATGCTACTGTTCGCCGCAGTTAAATCGCCCCCCTGAGATGTCACCGTGTTCCGTAAATCCTGCAATGCAGAAGCATCAGCCTTCTTACCGATATCGTTCTGAGCGGTAGCCAGTCCGTTTTCCAGTGAGGTGGTTCTATTACCAATAGAGCTGATTGCATCACCCTGCGTCTTAACCGTACTGGTCAGCGAGTCAATAGCGGAACTATTCGCTATAGTCGTTGCGTCTCGACGGGTAACAACGACGTTATAGATTGTGACACCCGCGGTAACGCCTATGTTCGGTTGCAGCCTTGCTGTGGTCGCGCCGACAGGAACGACAAACGTACCGCTTACAGCCTTCTTCTCACCAGCTTGATAACTCAAGTTGTTTGTGTAGACGGTTTTATTGTTGAGACTAGGTCCGTCAAAGCGCAACCCCCAGGCGAAAGTAATTGCCGCATCCACCAAACACATCAGGCTTAAATCCAGCGTATCGCCCGGTGTCACTTCAAACGGTGCGGAGCTCGGTTGCCATCCCCTTGCGCTGCTCACAGCAGCATAACCGTCAACAGTTGTCGCGTTCCCATCCCACCCCTGTGCGTTATTGAGCATCTTGGCGTTAGGGATGAGGTTAGCACCAGACGTCAGGCTATTCTCGATGGCCGTTACACGAGTGCCCTGGCTGGAAATGTCATTACCCTGCTGCGTCACCGTGTTCTGGAGTGTCTGCAGGGATGAAGCATCTGCCTTCTTCGCGACGTTAGCATTAGTGGTGCTAAGACCATTCTCCAGCGACGTTGTGCGATTACCAATAGAGCTTATGGAAGTGCCCTGCTGATTCACTGCCGTTGTCAACAAGTCCACAGCCGACGCGCTGGCGCTATCAGACGGAGACTCGTTCCAGTCGGAAACAACGTTACCTACCTCAAACTTCGGACTGTTGATGTACACCGTCTGGTCTTTGGAGGTATTACTCTCGATACGGCACAGAATCAGGCGCTTGGTACCCGTGGTAGGTGTCTGTTTCCACTTAACCCAATAGCGAGCCCATGAATTGGTCAGCGTGAAGTACGCACGGCCATCGGTGTTATTACCTTTCGCACCCTGGCTGGTCTCGATAGACGTTGTGGTGTTCGGATTGTAGAAGAACGCCGTCATCGTCTGGCCGGCAACACCGCCTTTCGCATAGAAGCTGTAAACGTACTCACCTGCATCGACAGGCGACTCAAGCGTGATTTCGCGCAGATCCTTGTAACCGGAGCCGGCTTTTACCGTTGCACCAATTACCGCGTTACCACGATACGTCTCGCTGGTAACGTTCGACCAGCCGGTCATATCGCCGGAGTTCTTGATCAGGTTTGTTCCACCGACAGAAATAGAATCAACCTTGTTGTTCAGATTCGTGACAGACGAACTCGTTGAGTTAATGTCTTTTTCGGTCTGGGTAACACGGTTGGTCAGTGCCGTCAGAGCATTAGCGTCTGCTTTATTGCTGACGTTGTTATTAGTCGTCGCCAGGTCATTTGTCAGTTCAGTGATGCTGTTACCCTGACTGGTGATCTGGTCGCCCTGTTGGGATACGGTCGAGTTCAGTGTCGAAATCGCATTAGCGTTAGCATCTGCTGTACTTTGCGCATTGTAGGCATCAGTCACTTCGGTAATGACCAGGTCATCAATGAGGAATGAGTTACCCGCCTTAACGCTGCTAACGTTAGGAATAGAAATCCTGACCATTGCCTGCTTAATACCGCTCTTCGTTGATTTCAGGTAACCAGAAACCTTCGTCCATTGAGTTGAAGAGAGATCCTTTGCCGCTTTGGTAACTGCCGGCCACTGCCAGGAGTTGTCCTGATACTGGAGCGATAAGCCGACGGAAATCTGCACGTTCTCGGCCATAGCGGTACTCTTGGCATCCAGCTTAACCCAGCATTCCATATAGAAGACTGCGTTATCGCGAACCTGGAATCCGCTGAAAATGTGGGTATCAGTGTTGTCAGTTGCATTGGCATTGTAGTCATTCGGACGCGTCACACGAATGCATTTATTGCCGCCATGCGAGTCGTCAGTGGTCACGATGGCACGGTTATTCGCCAGATTGTGGCCAACCGCGTAGCTTTCAAAAGTGCCATCAGGAAGCAGATTAGCGCCGCGTTTGGATTGCTGGCTCAGAGAGCTGCTGAGCGACGTAATGTTGCTGTTCGCCGCCGTCAGACCGGACTCCGTCTTCTCCACTCGTCCGGTTAGCGAGTTCATCGCCGTCTGATCCGCTTTGCTGGCCACATTCGCGTCTGTCTGCGTCAGCGCA
>NZ_JAGRQY010000073.1:0-1343 GCF_018223905.1 Klebsiella sp. 28 | reverse complement strand
CGATGAGCTGGTGCGGCCGCTGCAGGATCGCCCGGTGCGTGTCGACCGCGAAACGCTGGCGCTGGGCTACGCCGGAGTCTACTCCAGCTTCCTGCGCCACAGCGAAGCGGCGGCCAAGCGCTATGGCCTCAGCGCGGTGGATATTCTCGTCGAGCTGGGCAAGCGGCGGATGGTCGGCGGCCAGGAGGATATGATCGTCGACGTCGCGCTGGATCTGCTTAACCGCAATAAATAACTAAGAACGTGCGGCTGACAAAGCATCAGCCGCCAGTCACCTGCTCCGTTTGTTCGGCTATCGCCAAGGTACCCTATGACCAAGATAACGACTGCAACCCCCTCGCGCCTGGTGGTCACCATCGGGCTCTGTTTTATGGTGGCCCTGATGGAAGGGCTGGATCTGCAGGCGGCGGGGATCGCCGCCGTCGGCATGGCGCAGGCCTTTGCGCTGGATAAAATGCAGATGGGCTGGATCTTCAGCGCCGGGATCCTCGGCCTGCTGCCCGGCGCGCTGGTGGGCGGCATGCTGGCGGACCGCCACGGGCGTAAGCGCATTCTGTTGGGGTCTGTGCTGCTGCTTGGCCTGTTCTCGCTGGCCACCGCGCTGGCATGGAGCTTCCCGACGCTGCTGCTGGCGCGCCTGCTCACCGGCGTCGGGCTCGGGGCGGCATTGCCGAACCTGATTGCCTTAACCTCGGAAGCCGCTGGCTCACGTTTCCGCGGCCGGGCGGTAAGCCTGATGTACTGCGGCGTACCCATTGGCGCCGCGCTGGCGGCAGCGCTGGGCTTTTCCGGTCTCGCCGCGGCCTGGCAGATTATTTTCTGGATTGGCGGCGTGGTCCCGCTGCTGCTGATCCCGTTGCTGATGCGCTGGCTGCCGGAGTCGCAGGCGTTTCAGCGCGCGGAGGCCAGCGTGCCGCTGCGCACCCTGTTTGCCCCGGGCCAGGCCGCCGCTACGCTGCTGCTGTGGCTGGGTTATTTTTTCACCCTGCTGGTGGTCTATATGCTGATCAACTGGCTGCCGATGCTGCTGGTGGGCCAGGGATTCCGCGCCAGCCAGGCGGCGGGGGTGATGTTCTCTCTGCAGATCGGCGCCGCCTGCGGCACGCTGCTGCTGGGGGCGCTAATGGATAAGCTCACCCCGCTGCGGATGTCGCTCCTGATCTACAGCGGCATTCTGGCGTCGCTGTTGGCGCTGGGCAGCGCGTCGTCGCTGACTGGCATGCTGCTGGCGGGGTTTGTCGCCGGGCTGTTCGCCACCGGCGGACAAAGTGTGCTTTACGCTCTGGCGCCGCTTTTTTATCCCGCGGCCATCCGCGCCACCGGGGTGGGCACCGCCGTGGCGG
>NZ_JAGRQY010000072.1:0-32243 GCF_018223905.1 Klebsiella sp. 28 | reverse complement strand
GACCGAGAAAGCCGAGCCCGGCGGCGGCAAGGATAATACCCGCCAGATCGAGCGCCAGCCGAACAATCGCCGACGGCAGACACAGCGGCAGAATATGGCCGATCAGCAGCCGCCCGCCGCGGATGCCCAGCATCTCCGCCGCGGCGAGGTAGTCGCTATGGCGCAGGCGCTGAATTTCGCTGCGCGCCTGACGGGCGTAGGCCGGCCAGGTGGTCAGGGCTAACGCCAGCGCGCCGTTGACCAGCCCCGGGCCGAGCATCGCCACGAACGCGAAGGCGAGGATCAGGCGCGGCATCGACATCACCACGTCGGTAAAGCGCATCAGTATCCGCTCCAGCCACCCGCCATAGTAGCCGGAGAGGATACCCACCAGCAGACCGACGGGCAGGGTAATGGCGGTCACCAGCGCCACCAGACCCAGCGCCGGGCGGGCGCCGTAGAGCAAGCGCGACAGCAGGTCGCGGCCGTAGCTGTCGGTGCCGAGCCAGTGCCCTGCGCCCGGCCCCTGCAGACGAGCGGCGGCATCCTGCCAGTTGGGATCGTGCGGCGCCAGCCACGGGGCGAACAGCGCGGTCAGCACCAGCAGGATCACCAGGGTCAGGCCGCTGAAGGCGGCGGGGGAGCGGCGCAGACGGCGTGAAAACAGATAAGTCGGCATCAGCGCACCCTCGGGTCGGTTAACCGTACCAGCAGGTCGGTCAGATTATTGATCAGCACAAAACTCACGCCGATCAGCAGCGTGCCGCCCATGATCGCCGTGGTATCCCCAGCGAACAGCGCCGTGGTGAGGTAGCGGCCGATCCCCGGCCACGAGAAGACGGTTTCGGTGAGCACCGCCCCTTCGAGCATGGAGGTCCAGGCGAGGGCGGTCACCGTCAGCAGGGTGCCGCGAATATTGGGCAGGACATGGCGCAACAGAATCGTCATCTCTCCGGCCCCTTTGGCCCGCGCCAGCAGAATGTACTCTTTGTTCATCTCGCTCAGGCAGGCGGAGCGGGTCAGGCGGGTGATGCTGGCCAGCGAGTAATAGGCCAGCACCAGCACCGGCAGCGCCAGATGGCCGATCGCATTTTTAAACGCCGCGGTATCGCCGGAGAGCCAGGTGTCGATCAGCGCAAAACCGCTGCGTGGCTCGACGGTGTACTGATAAATATCGTCGAGGCGACCCGGGCCCGGCGCCCACTGCAGCCGGGCGTAGAACAGGGCCAGCATCAGCAGGCCGAGCCAGAAAATGGGCACCGAGTTGCCCAACAGGGTAAAGGTGCGAACCGCCAGATCCCACGGCGAACCGGCGTAACGGGCGCACAGCACCCCGGCGACGATGCCCAGTACCGCGCCGACGATCAGCGCCAGGGTCGCCAGCTCAAGGGTCGCCGGGAAGACCGCCAGCAGATCGTGGAGCACCGGCTGGCCGGTAGCGCTGGCGATGCCAAGATCGCCATGGGCCAGGTTGACCAGGTAGTGCCAGAACTGCACCGGCAGCGGCTGGTCGAGACCCAGCTGATGGCGAACCTGGTCATAGGTCGACTGGCTGGCATGGTCGCCGACGATCTGCAGTACGCGGTCGACGGGCGACAGCGCGGAGAGCGAGAAGGTGACCAGCAACAGCCCGAACAGCGTGAGCAGCAGCGTAAACACCCCCTGCAGCAGGCGGGTAAGGTGAGTGGAAAACGATGGCATGGAAAATGGAAATTCCTGGTATATCAGCATTGTACCCGGCGGCGCGATGCCGACCGGGCCCGGGTGAGGAGTCGGTCATCCGGGCAGACAAGGCCGCCGTACCCGGTGACAAAACCCGCTTACTTGGTCACGTTATCGTACCAGACCATGTCGGCGTTCAGTCCCTGCTGATAGCCCTTCACGTTGTCACGCACCACGATCTGGGTTTTCCCCTGGTCAATAAAGACGTACGGCGAATGCTGGAGCAGGGTTTCCTGCATCGTTTTGTACAGGTCGAGGCGTTTCGCCGGGTCCGGCTCCGCCACCGCGGCGAGGGTGGCTTTATTCAGCTCAGGGATCTGCCAGCCGTTGAGCCCGGCCACGGTGCTGGATTTACCATCGTTCCAGGCAAAGGCGCTGGCATTGGAGTGGGCATCAAAGTAGTCCGGGATCCACAGGCGGATCGCCGCCTGATGCTGCTTCGCGCGCACCCGGGCATAGACCTGGCTGCCGGCGGCGGGTAGCAGATCCACCTTCACCCCGCCCTGGGCAAAGCTGGCCTGCAGCGATTGGGCGATGGTGATAAACGGCGGTTTGTTCTCCACATCGAGGGTGAAGTGGGCATCCTTAATGCCCGCTTTATCAAGGATAGCCTTAGCTTTTTGCGGGTCAAAGGTGAACGGATTAGTCTCCAGCGCCCCCGGCAGGCCGGCCGGCAGGAAGCTTTGGTGAATAAAGTACTGGCCTTTCAGCAGATTTTTGGTGATGCCCTCATAATCAACCAGCCAGCGCGCCGCCTCCCAGAAGGCCGGGTTATTGAGCAGCGGGTTGGCGCTGTTGGCGGTATTAAACACCAGGTAGTTCTGCTCGGCGGACGGGATGCTCAGCACCTTCACGCCGGGTTTATCCTGCAGGGCGGCAATCTGGTCAGCGCCGAGATCGCGCGCCACGTCGGCATCCCCCTGCTGGATCAGCAGGCGGCGGGAAGCCGGGTCGGGGACGTTTTTAATAATGATGCTCTTGATTTTCGGCGCGCCGGTGGGGGAGCTGGCGTTGGCCTCCAGCACGATGGCCTGATGCGGCTGGTAGACGCGCATTTTATAGGCCCCGCTGCCCGCCGAGTGCATCTTCAGCCAGTCGTTGCCGAAGTCGTTATTTTTCGCGTTCGGCGCCACCTGTTTTTCATCCACGATAGAGGCGATGGGGGTGGAGAGAATATTCAGCGCCACCGCCGGGCTGACGTCGGCGGTCCAGTGCAGCGTCAGGGTATGGTCATCAATCTTTTTCAGCTGGCTGGCGATGTTGTCCGGCTGCCAGCCGAGCACGTTGAGAATAAACGCTGGCGATTTATTCAGCGTCACCGCGCGGGTGTAAGAGAAAATCACATCTTCCGGGCGCAGCGGATTACCGGAGGCGAATTTGGCATCCGGCTTCAGTTTAATGGTCAGGGTTTTCGCCGCCGGATCGGCCTGCCAGCTTTCGGCGAGGATCGGTACGATTTTTTCAGGGTTGTTGCGGTCCGGCTGCACCAGACGCTGATAGAGGCTGGGGACCGTCTGAATGCTGGAGAGTTCGTTAGCTTCCGCCGGGTCGAGGCTGACGATATCGTCGAGACCCTGGGCGACCACCAGCGTGTTGGGCGGCGTGGCGGCATGCGCGGCGGCGGAGAGCGCCGACAGTAGCAGTAAAGGCAACAGTTTTTTGGTCATGTGCAATCCCTGAAGAATGGTTATTTTATTGTTTTATGCCTCGCTACGTTAGGCCGCTTGCCATAAGGCGTAAAGTCAAAATAAGGATATCCTTATGCTAAAAACGCATATTCAAGAACGACAGGTTATTGCCGGTCGCGCAGAAGCGCCTTTCTCCGCTGCGGGGTTCTTGCTATAACGCATTGTCTATTGCGAGGAGGTGGGTGTGCCGGAAATTAATGAGTATGGCCAGCAGGTGAACGACCTGGTCCCTGGCTGGCAGGGGGCGCAAGTCCTGCGGCGGACGGCGTTAAATGGCCGTTTTTGCCGCCTGGAGCCGCTGGACGTTGACCGTCATGCGGCGGATCTGTTTGCCGCCTATGCGCTCGGCGACAACAGCGACTGGACGTGGCTGGCGTCTACGCGGCCGGAGAGCGTGGCGGCGACCGCCCACTGGATCGCGGGCAAGGTGAATGATGATGCCCTGGTGCCGTATGCGGTGGTTGACCTGCATAGCGAGCAGGCGGTGGGCATCGTTAGCTATATGGCGATCGAGCGGGAAATGGGCACGGTTGAGATCGGCCATGTCACCTGGTCGCGACGGATGAAAAACACCCCGCTGGGTACCGAAGCGGTCTGGCTGCTGCTCAAAAACGGCTTTGACCATGGCTATCGTCGGCTGGAGTGGAAATGCGATTCGATGAATGTCGCCTCGCGCCGCGCCGCCGAGCGGCTGGGCTTTAGCTGGGAAGGACGTCTGCGGCAGAGGCTGGTGCGTAAAGGGCGGACGCGCGACAGCGATATGCTGTCCATCATCGACGGCGAGTGGCCTGCGCGCGATGCGGCGCTGCGGGCGTGGCTGGCGGCGGAGAACTTTACTGCCGACGGTCAGCAGATTAAGCGCCTGGAGGCGTTTCGCTAACATCAACCTATGGGGTCAAAACCCGGAACGGCACCCCGGTCGCGCTGCGCTTACGGGGGCTACGTTACATCGCCTCAGGGTAGGCCGGGCAAGGCGTAGTCGCCGCCCGGCATTGACCTGTTAGCGGCGAACCGGCGCGTCGCCAGCGACATAATACGTCGCGGTGCTGCGCGGCAGCGGCTGGCGGCCGCGAATGGCGTCGGCCATCTTCTCGCCGATCATAATGGTGGTGGCGTTGAGGTTGCCGGTGATGATCTGCGGCATGATCGAGGCGTCGACCACCCGCAATCCTTCCAGACCGTGGACGCGGCCCTCGCCATCGACCACCGCCATCTCGTCGTAACCCATCTTACAGGTCCCGCACGGGTGGAACGCGGTCTCGGCGTGGTTGCGCACAAACTCATCCAGTTCGGCATCGCTCTGGCATTCTATTCCCGGACTGATTTCGCGGCCGCGATACTTATCCAGCGCCGGCTGGTTCATGATCTCCCGGGTAATGCGGATGGCGTCGCGGAACTCCTGCCAGTCCTGCTCATGGGACATATAGTTAAACAGGATCGCCGGATGGGCGTGCGGGTCGCGCGACTTCAGGCGCACGTGGCCGCGGCTGGGCGAACGCATCGAGCCGACGTGGCACTGGAAGCCGTGCTCTTTCACCGCGTTGGAGCCATTGTAGTTAATCGCCACCGGCAGGAAGTGGTACTGAATGTTCGGCCAGGCGAACTCTGCGCGGCTGCGGATAAAACCGCCCGCTTCGAACTGGTTGCTGGCGCCGATGCCGGTGCCGCCGAACAGCCACTCGGCGCCGATCTTCGGCTGGTTCCACCACTGTAGCGCCGGGTAGAGCGATACCGGCTCTTTGCACTCGTACTGCAGATACATCTCCAGATGGTCCTGCAGGTTCTCACCCACGCCGGGGAGATCGTGCACCACCGGGATATCGAACTGCCTGAGCAGCTCCGGGTTACCCACGCCGGAGCGCTGCAGGAGCTGCGGCGAGGCAATCGCCCCGGCGCACAGCAGCACCTCTTTGTTGGCCGTCGCTTTTGACGGGATCGTGCTCTCTCCCTCCAGCCACTCGACGCCCACCGCGCGCTTGCCGGCAAAAATAATGTGATCGGTCAGCGCATGGGTGCGGATGGTCAGGTTCGGGCGACCGCGCGCCTGGTCGAGATAGCCGCGGGCGGTGCTGGCGCGACGGCCCTGCGGCGTCACGGTGCGGTCCATCGGGCCAAAGCCTTCCTGCTGGTAGCCGTTGAGATCGTCGGTACGCGGATAGCCCGCCTGCACCCCGGCTTCAACCATCGCCTCGAAGAGCGGATTATTGCCCGGCTTCGGTGTCGTCACGCTCACCGGGCCATCGCCGCCGTGGTAGTCGTTAGGCCCGATATCGCGGGTTTCCGCTTTCCGGTAGTAGGGCAGGCAGTCGAGATAGCTCCAGTGTTCCAGACCCGGCTCTTTGGCCCAGTTATCCAGATCCATCGCGTTACCGCGAATGTAGCACATGCCGTTGATCAGCGAGGATCCGCCGAGCCCTTTGCCGCGTCCGCACTCCATGCGGCGATTGTTCATGTACGGCTCCGGTTCGGTTTCGTAGGCCCAGTTGTAGCGCTTGCCCTGCAGCGGATAAGCCAGCGCGGCGGGCATCTGGGTGCGGAAATCGAACCGGTAGTCAGGGCCGCCGGCTTCCAGCAGCAGGACGGTGGTGTTTGGATCTTCAGTCAGTCGTGTTGCCAGAACGTTGCCGGCGGAGCCGGCACCAATAATGATGTAGTCAAATTGCAAAAAAACCTCCCGGTTAAAATATGGACTGGAATTTACCCATCTCAACCTGGATGGACTTCACCTGGGTGTAACTCTGCAGCGTCATCACGCCGTTCTCGCGGCCAATGCCGGAGTGTTTGTAGCCGCCAACCGGCATTTCCGCCGGGGATTCCCCCCAGCTGTTGATCCAGCAGATGCCGGCTTCCAGCTGGTGGATAATTCGGTGAGCGCGGTTGAGGTTGGGCGTCACCACGCCGGCGGCGAGGCCGTATTCGGTGGCGTTGGCGCGGCGAATGACCTCCGCTTCGTCGGCATAGCTGAGGATCGACATCACCGGGCCGAAGATCTCTTCGCGCACGATGGTCATCTCGTCGCTGCAATCGGTAAACACCGTCGGGGCGACCCACGCGCCGTTATCGAAACCGTCGCCTTTCAGCGCCTCGCCGCCGCACAGCAGGCGCGCGCCTTCGCGTTTGCCGCTCTCGATATAGCGCAGAACGTTGTCGCGATGGGGGAAGCTGACCAGCGGGCCGAAGTTGGTGTCATCGGCAAACAGATCGCCNNCTTTCAGTGATGACGCGGCCGAGTTGGCCATTACTTTTTTGCCGCTGGCGACGCCGCCGGTGAAGGAGATTTTGGCGATGTCCGGATGCTCGGTCAGATACTGGCCGGTTTCCGCGCCGATCCCTGGCAGGACGTTAAACACCCCGTCCGGCAGGCCCGCTTCGCTGTAAATTTCCGCCAGCTTGAGGGCGGTCAGCGGGGTGACTTCGCTCGGTTTGAAAATCATCGCATTGCCAGCGGCCAGCGCTGGCGCCGATTTCCACAGGGCGATCTGGATCGGGTAGTTCCACGCGCCGATCCCGGCTACCACCCCCAGCGGTTCGCGACGGGTATAGACGAAGGAACTGTCGCGCAGCGGGATCTGGCTGCCTTCCAGCGCCGGGATCAAGCCAGCGTAATACTCCAGCACGTCGGCGCCGGTGACGATATCGACGGCGGCGGTTTCGCTGAGGGGTTTCCCGGTATCCAGCGTCTCCAGCCGCGCCAGCTCATCGTTGCGCTGGCGCAGAAGGTCGACGGCGCGACGCAGGATACGCGAGCGTTCCATGGCGGTCATCGCCGCCCAGATTTTTTGCCCACGCTGCGCGCTCTCGACGGCGCGGTCGACATCCTCGCGTCCGGCAGCCTGAACGGTCGCCAGCACCTCGCCAGTGGCAGGGTTGATGGTCTCGAAGGTGCGACCGCTGGTGGCCGATGTATAACCACCATTAATATAAAGCTGCTGTTCTGCCATTCGGGACATAACGCCTCCTCGGTTATGGGTTCGGTAAATGCTGACGAATAAAGTGGCTGGTCAGCGACTGCGCCAGCGTTTTATCCAGCGGTTTGCCGCTGAGCGCCGCCCGCAGCCACAGGCCGTCTATCAGCGCCGCCAGCCCGTAGCCGGCCTCCTGCGCCTGCTCGCGCGGCAGCTCGCGGCGGAATTCGTACACCAGGTTCGACAGCAGGCGACGGCTGCTGACCTGCTGTAACCGATAAAGCATCGGCTGGTGCATGCTGCTGGCCCAAAAGGCCAGCCAGGCCTTCATCGCCGCGCTGCTGATCTGCGTCTCATCAAAGTTGCCCCCGACAATCGCCTGCAGGCGCTGGCTGGCGCTGCCGTCCGGCAGAGCGTGCAGACGGTTGAGCACCGCGTCGCGCAGCTGGCTGGTTATGTCGCGCATGGTCGCCTCCAGCAGACCATTTTTGTCTTTGAAATAGTGACTGATGATCCCCGTCGATACGCCCGCCCGCCGGGCAATCTGCGCGATGGTCGCGTCGTGCATACCGACTTCATTTATTGCGTCCAGCGTGGCGTCGATCAGCTGCCTGCGCCGGATCGGCTGCATCCCCAGTTTGGGCATTTTTGCCACTCCATTCATCAGCGTTGGTTAACTATTAAAGCGGTTTTTGATTGGACGTTCAATATAAAATGTGTCTTAATTGTTGCGGATTTGGATTTTAATAGTTACAAAAACAGTGGGGATACTGGATGACAGATCTTTCGCAAAGCAGAGAAAAGGACAAAATCAATCCGGTGGTTTTTTATACCTCGGCCGGACTGATTTTGTTGTTTTCCCTGATGACGATCTTTTTTCGCGATTTTTCTGCCGAGTGGATTGGGCGCACCCTGGACTGGGTGTCGAAAACCTTCGGCTGGTACTATCTGCTGGCGGCGACGCTGTATATCGTCTTCGTCGTCTGCATTGCCTGCTCGCGCTTCGGCTCGGTGAAGCTCGGGCCGGAGCAGTCAAAGCCCGAGTTCAGCCTGCTGAGCTGGGCGGCGATGCTGTTCGCCGCCGGCATCGGCATCGACCTGATGTTCTTCTCAGTCGCCGAGCCGGTGACGCAATATATGCAGCCGCCGGAAGGGGCGGGGCAGACCATCGAGGCGGCGCGCCAGGCGATGGTCTGGACCCTGTTTCACTATGGCTTAACCGGTTGGTCAATGTATGCCCTGATGGGCATGGCGCTGGGATACTTTAGCTATCGTTATAATTTGCCGCTCACCATCCGCTCGGCGCTGTACCCGATTTTTGGCAAACGGATCAATGGGCCCATCGGCCACAGCGTCGATATTGCGGCGGTGATCGGCACCATCTTCGGCATCGCCACCACCCTCGGTATCGGCGTCGTGCAGCTCAACTACGGTCTGAGCGTGCTGTTCGATATTCCGGACTCGCTGGCGGCGAAAGCGGCCCTGATTGCGCTGTCGGTGATCATCGCCACCATCTCGGTCACCTCCGGGGTGGACAAGGGCATCCGCGTGCTCTCCGAGCTGAACGTCGCCCTCGCGCTGGGGCTGATCCTGTTCGTGCTGTTCATGGGCGATACCTCCTTCCTGCTCAATGCGTTAGTGCTCAACGTCGGCGACTACGTCAATCGCTTTATGGGAATGACGCTGAACAGCTTCGCCTTCGACCGGCCGGTGGAATGGATGAACAACTGGACGCTCTTTTTCTGGGCGTGGTGGGTGGCCTGGTCGCCGTTTGTGGGCCTGTTCCTGGCGCGCATTTCGCGCGGGCGCACCATCCGCCAGTTTGTGATGGGCACCCTGATTATTCCCTTCACCTTTACCCTGCTGTGGCTGTCGGTGTTCGGCAACAGCGCGCTGTATGAGATCATCCACGGCGACGCGGCCTTTGCCCAGGAGGCGATGGCCCACCCGGAGCGCGGCTTCTACAGCCTGCTGGCGCAGTATCCGGCGTTTACCTTTAGCGCGTCGGTGGCGACCATCACCGGTCTGCTGTTTTACGTTACCTCCGCCGACTCCGGCGCGCTGGTGCTGGGGAATTTCACCTCGAAGCTGAAGGACATCAACAGCGACGCCCCGAACTGGCTGCGCATCTTCTGGTCGGTGGCCATCGGTCTGTTGACCCTCGGGATGCTGATGACCAACGGCATCTCGGCGCTGCAGAACACCACGGTGATCATGGGGCTGCCGTTCAGCTTTGTGATTTTCTTCGTGATGGCCGGACTGTATAAATCTCTGAAAGTGGAAGATTACCGCCGGGTCAGCGCCAGCCGCGACACCGCCCCGCGCCCGATGGGCCTCCAGGATCGTCTGAGCTGGAAGAAGCGCCTGTCGCGGCTGATGAATTACCCCGGCACGCGCTATACCAAACTGATGATGGAGACGGTGTGCTACCCGGCGATGGAGGAGGTGGCCCAGGAGCTGCGGCTGCGCGGCGCCGCGGTGGAACTGAAGAGCCTGCCGCCGGAAGAGGGTGAGAACCTTGGCCACCTCGATCTGCTGGTGCACATGGGCGACGAGCAGAACTTTATCTACAAGATCTGGCCGCAGCAGTACTCGGTGCCGGGCTTTACCTATCGGGCGCGCAGCGGGAAATCCACCTATTACCGGCTGGAGACCTTCCTGCTGGAGGGCAGTCAGGGTAACGACCTGATGGACTACAGCAAAGAGCAGGTGATCACCGATATTCTCGACCAGTACGAGCGGCACCTGAACTTTATCCATCTGCATCGGGAAGCGCCGGGGAACAGCGTGATGTTCCCGGATGGCTAATCAGGGAAGCCCCCGTCGGGGAAAGGCTGACGGGGGCGATGGTCGTTACTGGTAGTTAAAGGCGTCCGGATGGTTGTCGAGGCTGCCGCTGAGGGCGGCAAACAGCACGGTTTTGCCATCGATGGACAGGGCATCGCTGACGTTAAGCCAGGTCAGCTTCTCCTGGTCGGTTTTTTCATCGACCACCGAGTAAACGCCGGACATCTGTTTGCTTTTTTCCGACCAGATCACCGCGATACGTTCATGGCCGCAGTCGTGGGGTTTGCAGGCGCTTAACACCTGCCAGGATTCGCTACCCAGTTTCACCGTCTGCGCGGGCGAACCGGTGCCGCCGGTGGTCACCCAGGCGGGCAGCTGATGGCCTTTGACCATCTGGTTAAACGACGCCCGGGTGGCGGCATCGTGAGCCAGACTGTTCAGCGTGACATCGCTTTGCGCCATAACGCTGGCGGAGGCGGCTAAGGCGACGATAGCGGTAAGAGCTTTAAACATGTTTCCTCCTGGACTTATTCCGTCCTCATAACAAGCCTCTTTATAGTGAGCGTAGAGAATGATTAATGCAAACTCTGACATATTTTCTGTGAATGATTAGAAGCGGTGCGCGCATGGACGTTACGCTAAGCGATATGCCATGATGCGGATTGATTTATTTTCCAAATATATGCCCTTGGGATAAAGCAGTTAGCGAAGTGGCATAGTTATTCAGGCGATAAAGCATGGCGTATGTGAATCATCTACTGACGTTTATTGAGAGTAATCCGGCGCTGGCGGTGGGGTTTAATCTTATTCTGCTGCTGCTCTCCGGCATATTTGCCCATCTTTTATGCAAGTTCTTGCTGATTAAAGTGGTGCGTAAGGTCTTCTTTAGTAGCCACAAACAGGATGTGCCGCTGGAGAAGGATCGACGCATCGCCGAAAAGCTGTCCAATTTCATTCCGGTTATTATCATCTATTACGTTCTGCAGTTTATGCCGGCGATGCCGGCATCGCTGGTGACGGCGATTAATACTATCTGCGGGATCTTGTTTTTTATTTTTATGTCGGTGTTTTTCAACGAGATGCTGGATATTGTCAACAGCTCCTATCTGCGAAAGACCAAACGTAAAAATCATTCCATTAAGGGCTATATCCAGATAGGCAAAATCTTAGTCCACATCCTGGCGGCGATCATGATCCTCGCCGTGATGTCGAACAAATCGCCGATCATTATTATCTCCAGTCTGGGGGCCGTGGCGGCGGTACTGATGATCGTGTTCCAGCATACTCTGCTGTCGCTGGTGGCGAACGTTCAGCTGTCGTCCAACGACGTGCTCCAGCTGGGGGACTGGATTGAAATGCCTGACAAGAACCTCAGCGGTGAGGTGACGGATATCGCGCTGCACACCATTACCATCCGCAACTGGGACAATACCATCTCCCGTATCCCGACCAAGAATTTCCTCACCGAGACCTATACCAACTGGCAGGCGATGTTCTCCTCCGGGGCGCGGCGGATCATGCGCAGTATCGCCATCGATCAACACTCGGTGCGTTTTCTCGACCAGGAGATGCTCTCCTCGATGCTGACCATCCGCGGGGTGAGTGAGCCTTTGGGCACGCTGCTTGACGGCCGGGATCCCGGCGGCGTGGCCGACCGCTGGTTTATCGATAACGGGCTGACCAACCTGACCCTGTTTCGCCACTATCTGATGCACTATCTCGCCGAGCGGCCGGATATTATTAAGGAGATGTACATTGTGGCGAGAACGCTGAAACCTTCGCCGTCGGGCATCCCGCTGGAGATTTACTGCTTCACCACCTCAACGCTATGGAAAGACTACGAAAACACCCAGTCGGCGATA
This sequence comes from Klebsiella sp. 28, assembly GCF_018223905.1. Classification (NCBI taxonomy): domain Bacteria; kingdom Pseudomonadati; phylum Pseudomonadota; class Gammaproteobacteria; order Enterobacterales; family Enterobacteriaceae; genus Klebsiella; species Klebsiella sp. 28. The sequence goes on along the minus strand of NZ_JAGRQY010000072.1, from coordinate 20,300 downwards.
TTTGAGTACATTACCGCGGTGGCCGGACAGTTTTCTCTGCGCCTCTATCAGTATCCCGCCGGGCACGATTTCTGGCGTCTCTCCTAGGAGCACGCCGCCCGGACGGGCCTGCCGCCGTCGGCCGAAGGCTAAACGCTGATCTGCTGGCGCCAGAGGGCGATCTCCTCCTCCAGCCAGGCGATGAACCGGGCGACTTCCGGCCGGTTCTCCGCCTGCGGGGAGACGGTTAGCCAGTAGTGCCAGGGGTAGGGGACGGTGACGGCGGTGAGCTGCACCAGCTCGCCGCGGGCTATCGCCCCCGCCACCAGGGAGCGCCGCTCCAGCGCCACGCCGGCCCCCAGGCGGACCGCCTCCAGCACCAGATTGGAGTCGTTCAGGCGCAGGCCCGCGGGGACGATCGGCTTTTCCAGCCCCGCCTGGCTGCACCAGGCGTTCCAGGACTCCATGGAAAAAATAATATCGCTGGCGGCGATCGCCTGCGGGGTGGTCGGCAGGTTACCGCCGCGATAGCCGGGGGCGGCGACCACCAGCTGTTCATCGGCAAACAGACGCCGGCTTTCCATTCCCTCCCAATCGCCTTGCCCCATGCGAATGGCCAGATCGATACCCTCCTGTTGCAGGTTAACCACTGCCAGGCTGGTCAGCAGGCGCACCGCGATCTGCGGATGCCGCGCCTGAAAGCGCGCCAGCCGCGGCAGCAGCCAGTGGCAGCCAAAGGAGGGGAGCGTCGCCAGGGACACTTCCAGGGTGCGGGGTTTGATCTGCACCATGCGCGTGGCGTCGGCGATGTGCTGTAACGCTTCGCGGATTTGCAGGGCATAGAGCCGTCCTTCTTCCGTGAGGCGCACTCCGCGGCCGTGGCGGATAAAGAGCGTGACGCCGACCAGGGCTTCCAGCTGTTTGATGTGCTGGCTGACCGCCGAATGGGTCACGCTCATCTCGTGGGCGGCCTGCGTCACGCTGCCGAGGCGCGCCACCGCCTCAAAGCTGCGCAGGCTGGCGACAGGGGGAAAATCTGCCATGGTGGTGTCTCTGTCAGTGAGTCGATACGTTAACGTTACTACCGGGTTAGCGGCTTTTATAGCCGCCGCGAACAGGCTGAAAAAGGGGCTAAATGCTGCCTCAGTCGGTATAGCACGAGGGGGACTGGAGGGCTACAGCGAGTCGCCAATCTGTTAGTTTTACTAACCGTTGCGGTAAGTATCCCGTGATATTCGCGGCATCGGTTTTCCAGTAAGGTAAAGCCGCAACCTCTTTATCGCAGGCAGGAGTGACGATGAAACTCATTGGTATGATGGATTCACCTTATGTAAGACGCGTGGCGGTTTCTCTGGCGCTCTATGGCGTGGAATTCGAGAGCCTGCCGCTATCGGTCTTTAGCGGCTTTGACGAATTTTCCCGTATTAATCCGGTGGTCAAGGCGCCGACGGTGGTGCTCGATAACGGGACGCAGCTGATGGACTCCACGCTGATCCTCCACTATTTCGAAACGACCAATCCGGCCGGGCGCCGGCTGCTTCCCGCGCATCCCGAGGCGCTGGCCCGCGATCTGCACCTGCTGGGGGTGATCCTCGCCGCCTGTGAAAAAGCGGTCCAGCATGTTTATGAGCACCGTCTGCGGCCGGAAGAGAAACAGCATCAGCCGTGGATAGCCCGGGTGACCGGCCAGCTGCTGGCCGCCTGTCGGGAGTGGGACGCCCGGCTGGCAGACCGCGCCGCCGCCGCGCAGCCGGATCAGGTGCTGGTCACCAGCACGGTGGTCTGGTCCTTTATCCAGTTGATGATCCCGGCGGTGGTGTCGACAGCTGAGTTTCCACATATTCGCGCGCTGGCGGAGAAGGGGGAGGCGCTGCCGGCGTTTCAACAGTATCCGCTGGGTTAACGGCAGGGGGCGTTGGATTGCAGCCGGACGAAGACGTTATCGCCCGGCTGGGTTGCGCTCAGCGTCTTGCCAGCGTCACCGCGTGTTGCCAGGACTGCCATCGCTGCACAAGCCGATGATGCCGGAGCAGGTCTGGTGCATAAGTGATGTGTTCTGGTAAAAAGGGCTGAAGCTCTGCCACCGTCAGCTTGTGCAACGCTTTACGCGCCAGCAGTGCCGCGCCGGTCGCCGACAGCTCGGCCACATCGCTGCGCATCACCGGACAACCTAGCAGGTCGGCCTGGTACTGCATTAACCAGTCGTTTTTGGTGGGTCCCCCATCCACCAGCAGCGTGTTGAGCGTAAAGCCATGATGGGCACGCATCGCAGTGATTACATCGGCAATCTGGTAGGTAATTGACTCTAGCGCGGCACGAATGAGATGGGCCCGCTTCACGCCCCGGCTTAATCCATGGATCAAACCGCGGGCCTTATCGTCCCACCAGGGTGCGCCCATGCCGGTGAGCGCCGGCACAAAAAAGACGCCTAAGGTGGAATCTACCGAACGAGGCAGAGCATTCAGCGCCTGGGCCAGTTCGGCGGGAGAGCGTTCGCTCAATCCGGTACTGTCGGCCATCCACGCCACCGCATCGCCGGTATGGGGAATGTTCCCCTCGAGTGCGTAGACCAGCTTTTCTCCGTCGTGCCAGGCCACCGTGGTGGCGAGATTGCTGACGTGAAACGCCACCGAATCGACGGGCGCCATCACCGAGGTCCCTGTACCGTAAGTGGCTTTAACACAACCGGTGGCGCCCAGACCGTGGGCGAAAAGGGCGGCATGCGAATCGCCAATCATCGCCATTACCGGGATCCCATCAGGGAGGGTGGCTAAACCAGCGGTGTAACCAAACAGTCCACTTGAAGGTTTTATCACCGGGAGTGCTGCACGCGGAATGCCAAACAGGGCGAGCATATCGGTATCCCAGTCCGCTGTTTGCAAATTCATGAGCTGTGTACGAGACGCGTTGGCGTAATCACAACAAAAATGCTGGCCTTGCGTCAGGTGCCAGAGTAGCCAGCTATCCACCGTACCGAGGCAAATCTCGCCATCTTTCGCTCGGTTCAGACCATCCGGAGTGTGGTCCAGCAGCCAGCGCATTTTCGAGGCGGAAAAGAGCGGGGCGACTGGCAGGCCGGTTACCGCCTTGATCTGCGGCTCATGACCTTGTTCACGCAGCATGTGGCAAAATGCGGCAGTACGTGAACATTGCCAGCTCAGGGCAGGCGCTATGACCTCGCCCGTTTCCCGATACCAGCCCACGACGGTTTCGCGCTGGTTGCTGATCGCCAGGGCCGCCACACGCTCCGCGCCAACGGCGGCCACTGTGCGAGAAATCACCTCCAGCGACGCGGCAAGCAGAAGCTCCGCTGACTGTTCAACCCATCCTTCCTGCGGCGTAGCGATCTCAAGCGCGCGGGAAAATTGCGCGATTACCCGCCCGTGGCTGTCGAAGGCAACGGCTTTGGCATTGGTTGTGCCCTCATCGAGGGCAATAATAATATCCTTGTTTACCGACATAGCGGCCTCCGGCCTTACTGGTGGAGATAGGTCGATACGCCCAGGTAGCGCGTAAATGCCTCGTGCAAAATTGCGGCACTGGCAGAATGGTTCATCGCGACATGGTGCTCAAAGCCGTTGCGGCAGATCCACGACAGCAGATTTTCCAGGTGGGGAACCTGAATGACCGCCCGACAGCCTACCGTATCGAGGGGATCGTCAACTGACTGACCTTCTCCGACGTAGGCCTTGATTTCGCCAGTCAGGTCGTCGGTGCTGAGGCGAAAATAGGTCAGCGCGCCGCTTTTCATGCGACCGTGCACGGCACCGCAGGTGTTCTCTTTGCCGACGGTGGTGCCGATAATATCGGCCGTTCCCATGTGCGGCGACTCAAGGCTGGTCGAGGCAAAGTTCCCACAATGGAACAGCACACATTTATCACGATCGTCGCCGAAGTTATTGTTCCAGTCTGCGATCGAGGCGGGGCTCAGGTTGCTGCTGGCGAGCGCGTACATGGAGAGCGCGCCCATGACATCGACCTCACAGGCGCTTGGCATCAGTTGTCCGGACATCACGCTCATGATGGAGCAGACGTTAATCCCCAGATTTTCCTGCAGCGAGGTCCAGCACTGAATTGCGGTGGTGTCGATGTCGTTGGCAACAATCCACTCGCTCAGGACCACAAACAGTTTCGCCATGGTGATCAGTTTATCTGCCGGAATACCGCTGGCGTCGGCATTATCGATCAGCAGGCGGCGCTTCTCATCCACACGAATATCGTCATCACGCAGGGCTTTAATCCGGGTAAATACCTCTGATAGATCTAACGTTTCCACTGCGATGCCTAAACGTTCGAGCAGTTTTTCACTGTAGCGAACGGTGTTAAAGCCCGCTGGACGGGCGCCAATCGCGCCAACGCGCACGCCGCGCATACTGTTCACCACGCGACATATCTGCGTGAAGCGCCGGAGATCCTGCTCAAACACCTCGCCGCTAAGCGCGCAAACGTGCTGGGTGGTCAGCGTAAACGGGATACCGTACTGGCGCAGGTTGTTGCAAAGGGAAATTTTGCCGCAAAAGCTATCGCGGCGAGTCGACAACCCCATTTTATCCAGATTATCCTCTTCGGCCTGAATAAGCACCGGGACGTTGAGACCGGAGAGGCGCAACGTTTCGGCGATGGCTTTTTCATCACCAAAGTTGGGTAACAGCACCACGACACCGTGAATGTTGTCGCGGTGGCTGCGGAACAGCTCGGCGCAAATTTTGGCATCCTGCCGGGTTTCCACGCCACCCAGTTCCGTCTGGGATGGATCAAGCATAATAGTGTTAATCCCAAGGCGGCTAAACAGCGCTACCGCCTGTTCGCGCGCTTCGGCGACCAGGTAGCTGGGGAAAAATCCCCGGTTGCCAATAATGACGCCCATGGTGAGTTGTTGAGGAATACGGGACATTGCGTTCTCTCCAGTAAGATGTTCTTGTTATTTTTCAGCATGCTTTTTTTGTGAGCAGCTTGCGGGCGTGCTTCACCACCCCGGCGGCATCAATTTCATGGCGCGCGCGCGTGGCGGCGCGATCGGCGGCAATGGCGTATTGCCCGTCAGGGATACCTAAGCGCCGCAACGGGATAGCGCACCCGGCCTCGGCCAGCACTTCCGCCACCAGGCTCCCGACGCCGCCGTTGACGTTGTGTTCTTCCACCGTGATTGCGGCCGGACAGGACTGGATTGCCGCCAGTAGCGCCTGGGTATCACAAGGACGAATAGATGGGACACTGATAACGGTGGCGTCAATACCTTCTGCAGCGAGTTGTGCGGCGGCTTCCACAATTTCATGTACCGTTGAGCCCATGGCAACCAGCGCAATATCGCGCCCCAGACGCAGCACATCAATGTTGCCCGGAATAAACCGGTAATGTTCATCATGCAGTTCCGGCAGCGCTTTACCGTCGAGGCGGATATACACTGGCCCGACGTGGGCAAGGGCATAATCAATAATCTGCCGGCACTCGCCGGGACTGGACGGTGCGTAAATTTCAATATTGCCAAAACCGCGCAGAATGGCGATATCGTCAATACTGTGGTGGGTGCTGGCCAGTGGACCGTAGCTGGCGCCCGCGTTCAGCCCGAACAGTTTGACGTTGGTGTTGTTGTAGCAAACGTCGACCTTAATCTGTTCATTAGCACGTGAAATAAGGAATGGCGCCGCGTTGCAGGTCACGGCCACTTTACCCCCCAGCGCCAGGCCGGCGGCAGCGCCAACCAGCGTCTGCTCGGCGATGCCGACGTTGACCAGCCGGCCAGGGAATCTTTTGATAAACGGGGCAATTTTCGCCGTTGAGGTGGAGTCGGCCACCACCGGCACCAGATCCACGCCGCGGTCTACGGCATCAATAAAGGCATTCACCATCACCGTGGCGAGATGTTCGCTATTACTCATCTTTCAGTTCCTCCAGCGCCAGTTCAATTTCTTCTCCTTTCGGTACCCGGTGATGCCATTCGGGGCGTCCCTGAATAAAGGAAATACCTGCGCCTTTGGTGGTATTGGCAATCACGACGTGTGGTTTCCCGTTCGGCTGCAAGCGCTCAAGCGTGGCGACCACCTCCGCCATATCGTTGCCGTTGCACTGTGTGACCTCCATGCCGAAAGCGCGCCATTTTTCATCCAGCGGATCGGTATTCATGATCTCTTTGGTCGCACCGGCCAGCTGCAGATTATTTTTGTCGTTGATAATAATAAGGTTATCCAGTTGGTAGTGGGCGGCGACCAGCGCGGCCTCCCAGTTGCTGCCCTCCGCCAGTTCGCCATCGCCGGTGACGACAAATACGCGACGCGGGTTGTTATCGCGTTTCGCTGCCAGCGCAATGCCTACCGCCACGGGCAGACCATGGCCCAGCGCACCGGTATTGAGCTCAATACCTGGCGTTTTGTGCTTTACCGGGTGTCCTGGCAGAGCCGAGTCGGCGTGTTGATAGGTTGCCAGCCAGTCAACGGGAATAAAGCCTGCTTCGGCCAGGACGCAGTAGTAACCACCGACAGCGTGCCCCTTCGACTGAATATAGATATCGCGGTCGTCACTCTCTTTTCGCGCAGGGGAGCAGTTAAGGATACGAAAATAGAGGGCGGTCAGAAGTTCGACTTGTGACAGATCGGCACCGGTGTGGCCGCCTGCCGGGCTTTCCGCATTTAAGACGATGATGCGGCGGCGGATGGCGCGTGCTTTTTGTTCTAACTCCTTAACGGAGAGTGAAAACGGATTCATAAAACACCTCTTGAAAGTAAATTCTTGTGTGAATAAATATTCCAGCAGGGTAAAGAAACACTTCCCATCCTGACTACCTTTTATCGTCGACAAAACAAGGTATTAATAAGCGATTGAATATATATTCACTACTGATTTATTATTCACATTGGTAAGATATGCCCTGTCACGGGGTTTGTCCACGATTTGTACGGCCTATTTTCTAAAAAAGGAGAAAACGATCACATTTGGATCGTCGGGAAAAGGGCGCTGCGCTTGTTATCTATTCAATGATGCATAAAAATAACGAGCAGAAAACAGAGGGGAATGCCATGTCGAAGCAGGATGAACAGCGGTTGCTGGTGAAGATCGCCACGCTTTACTACAGCGAGAATAAAAAGCAGTCCGAGATCGCCTCGCTGCTGCATCTGTCCCAGTCTTTTGTTTCACGGGCGCTTACCCGCTGTCAGAAAGAGGGGCTTGTGAAAATTACCGTGGTCCAGCCGACAAACATTTTTGTCGATCTGGAAAAGGCGATTGAGGAGCGTTTTGGCATTCGACAGGCGATAGTCGTCGATGTGGGCGAGAACGCCAGTTACAGTCAGGTAAAGCATGCCATCGGCAGCGCAGCGGCGCACTATGTCGAAACGCGGCTGCGGCCGGAAGACCTCGTGGGGATCTCGTCCTGGAGCAGTACGATCCGCTGCATGGTGGATGAGATGCATCCGCAGAACATTCGCGCCGCCGGGGTGATTCAGCTGTTGGGCGGCGTCGGTCCCAACGGCAACGTGCAGGCCACCATCTTAACCCAGCAGCTGGCGGCGCATTTAGGCTGCCCGGCGTGGCTGTTGCCGTCGCAGAGTATTGAGCACTCCGTGGAGGAGCGCAGCCGTCTGGTAAACAGCCCGGACGTCGCGGCGGTGGTGGCGAAATTTGCCGAAGTGGATGTGGCCATCGTCGGTATTGGTGAACTGGAGCCTTCGCAGCTGCTGAAAAACTCCGGTAACTATTATAATGAAACCATGCTCCAGCTGCTGGCGGCGCGCGGCGCGGTGGGGGATATCTGCCTGCATTACTATGATGCGGCGGGCAAACCGGTACTGAGCCAGGATGAGGATCCGGTGATCGGTATGGAACTTGAGCAAATTCGTCGCTGTCCGCAGGTGATTGCGCTGGCCGGCGGCGTGGACAAAGAGAACGCCATCCGCGGCGCGTTGCAGGGCGACTATATTGATGTCCTGATCACCGACTTCCCGACCGCGCGCGCGTTAATTAAGGGCTAAGCGGGGGGAGACTGGCGTGCCTGGCGCGCCAGCATCGCCAGTTCGTCCGCGCTGAGGCGAGTCATCCGCAATACGGTTTCAGTGTCCATGCCGTTCTCTAACATCATCAGTGCGATGCGGCAGGCTTCGCGATGCTCACCCGCCTGTAAACCTTCGTTCAAGCCTTCCTGTAACCAGCGTTGTTTTCCCTCTTCGCGACCTTTCTGCTTCAGGTACTCGGCAATCGTCATCAGGGTATCCTCATATTGCGGCAGACGTTCGACCAGCTGGTCGATAAAGTTTTCCGGGTCGGCGCTATTGCCATGCAGCGACATATAGGTAAATAACGTTTTGAACTGCTGGTGGTCAGTGTATCCCATCAGCACCACCTCCACCAACTGCTGGAGGATATAGCTGAGATCGCGTTGACGGATGTGTTTCTGGACCAGTTCCAGAAGCGCGATCCGCCGATGCTGTAATATGGCGTCGTCGGGAATATCGGTCACATCGACGAGCGGAAAGGCCCCGAGATAAAGCTGTTTTGCCGGTGAGTCAGGTGGGAACTCGTCCAGCCAGCACAGTGAAAAGGGATAGGGAGAAATGCTGCCATGATAAAACAGCATGGGAATTACCAGCGGCAGCGCTTTATGGCCGCGATCAAGATGCTGTTGCATGGCCGCGAGGGCATAGCGCAGGAGTCTGAACGCCATATGGCTGTCCGGGGTGCTCTGATGCTCAATGACGACATAGATATAGCCCTCTCCCTTGCTGGTATGCAGAGAGTAGAGAATATCGGAATAGCTGGCGCGCAGGTTGTCCTCAACAAAGCTCCCGGATTCCAGGTGCAGAGTGCTTAAGTCGCACAGTTGCCGCAGCGCGGGCGGCAGATGAATATCCAGAAAATCGCGTGCGGTTTCGCTGTCGCGCAGAAAGCGCTTAAACAGACTGTCGTGCGGGGTCGAGTGAGGACGTTTTTTCATGGCTTCCTTGCCTGGCAGAGCAGAGTGGCGGGATGCTACCACTGCTTGCCGTCGGGCAGGATTTTTCGATGAGATTTTGCGAAGCGCCTCGGAGAAAGGCGCATCGTGAGTCAGGCCCGCTCCCCCTGTGGCCTGAGCCACAGGAGGTCTTGCGGTTACTTATTCTCCATGACCGCTTTCTGGGCGACCACCGCCGCCTTCTGCTGCATCCGGTTTTGCATCTGATCGATAATGACCGCCACAATAATCACGATCCCTTTGATGACCATCTGCCAGAACTCGCTTACCCCCATCATCACCAGCCCGTCGGCGAGAAAACCGATGACAAATGCACCAATCAGCGTACCCAGAATGGTTCCCCGGCCGCCGGCCAGCGATGTTCCGCCCAGTACGACGGCGGCGATAGCATTCATCTCAAAAGCGGTACCGTTAGCCGGATGGCTGGCCAGCAGCTGTGCGGAGACCACGATCCCGGCTATGGCGGCGCAAAAGCCGGACAGCGTGTAGACCAGCACTTTAATTTGCTTCACTTTCACGCCGGATAGCTCGGCGGCACGCTCATTGTCACCGATCGCATAAACATGGCGGCCAAAAGGCAAACGCCGGGCGATATAGGCGATGATCAGCGCCAGGAGGATCATCAGCCAGATGGCCCACGGGATGCCAAAGAGCGCACCTGCGCCAATTTCATCGAAACCCGTGTTGCCCAGCTGCGGATTGCCCGCGAGCCCGGGGAAGGTTTGGCCATCAGAGGTCAGCATCGCGGCTCCGCGGAGCACATACATAGTACCGAGGGTGCAGATAAACGGCGCCACATTGTAGCGGGTAATGATCCAGCCATTAACGGCGCCAATCAGCGCGCCTATCAGCAGCACCAGGGGCACAATGACCCACACGCTTGGAAAAATGGCGATACCGAACATCGGCAAGACGATCCCTTTGGTGATAAGCCAGCCGGCTATCATTCCGCAGAGACCGAGCGTAGCGCCAATCGAAAGGTCGATACCGGCAGTGATAATGACAAAGGTGATCCCCAACGCCAGAAAGGCGTTAATCGCAATGTGTTTAATCATAATCACCATGCTGCCAGCGGATAAAAAACCGGGCACGGTCATCGTGAAGAAGCCGACAATCAGGAACAGCGCGATAAAGGTGCGCAGTTTTAATAACAACAGCAGGATATTTTCACGGGAGAGAGAGGCTCCGCCGCGCGGCGCCAGTGCGACCGATTGTGTCATTTTCATCTTAGAACCCCTGAGCGCTTGCTGAAACCAGCGCCGACTCTTCGGCCTGGTCACGAACGATATCGGCGGTCANNATCACCAGGATACGGTCAGAGACCGCCATGATTTCTTTTAAATCGGAGGTGGAGAACACCACCGCCATTCCCTGCTGCGACAATTGCACCATCATGCGAAACACATCCCCCTTGGCGCCGATGTCGATTCCGCGCGTAGGCTCGTCAAGAAACAGCACCTTCGGATTGGTTAACAGCGAACGGCCAATAACCACCTTTTGCTGATTGCCGCCGCTGAGCGCCTGGATCTCGACTTCTGGTGATGAGACCTTGATGGATAGATTGCCAATTGTGCTGGCGACGACGGCCTCTTCCTCTTTATTGGCAATGGTTACCCCGCGCTGAAGACGACGCCACAGGCTGGCAATGGTCAGATTGCTGGCGACTGAAGAGATGGGAAAAATCCCGGTCCGCTTACGATCTTCCGGCACCAGACTCATGCCCATGCGGATGCGTTCGGCCGTGGTTAACCGCTGGGGAACCGGTTTGCTGTCCAGCCAGATCTTGCCAAAGTAGTGGCGCGCTGTCCCCAGCAGACATTCAAACAGCTCGGTTCGTCCGGCGCCCATTAGACCGTAGATCCCAATAATTTCACCGGCATGTGCTTTAAAACTGACGTTATCCACCACCGTATTGCCCGCGGCATTCACGCAGGTCAGGTTCTCCACTTCCAGCAGTGGGGCACCGAAGCGGCGATTCGGGGGAAGAAAATGACTTACCGGATCGCTTCCCAGCATTTCACGGACGATCCATGGCACATCAATTTCACTCACCCTGGCCTCCGCCTGGAATTTGCCGTCACGCAGAATGGTAATGACGTCGCCGATGGCCATCAGCTCTTCCAGACGGTGTGAGATGTAGATGATGGACACCCCCTGACGCGTCAGCTCGCGGATGACCCGAAACAGGATATCCACCTCGGTTTTGCTTAAGGCGGATGTAGGCTCATCAAGGATCAGAATGTCCGCATTTTCCGCCAGCGCTTTGGCTATCTCAACCAACTGCTGCTGACCGACCTTCAGGTTACCCACCAGCTCCCGCGGCGAGATCGGCTGATCGAGTCGCTGCAACAGCTCCGCGGCTTGTCGTTCCTGCTCTGCTTCGTTAATTGGCGTAAGCCCGCGCTGTAGCTCGCGACCAAGAAAGATATTTTCCGCGACGCTAAGATTTTCAAACAGGTTCAGCTCCTGGTGGACCATACCAATGCCGTGGGCGGCGGCCTCGCGGGTGCTGGAGAAATGGACTATGTTGCCGTTGAGTTCCATTTCGCCCAGGCTCGGCTGTTGCACACCGGCGAGAATTTTCATGAGCGTTGATTTACCCGCGCCATTTTCGCCGATGATCACGTTAACTTTGCCACGCCAGACGTTGTAGTCGACGTTATCCAGGGCCACCGTGCCGGGGAACAGCATGGAAATACCACGGGTGCGTAAAATGATTTCCTCTGCGGGTGAACTGGCCATCAGCGCGCCTCCTGTTTTAGCTCAAGAGCGGCCGCATCCTGCAGGCTGCCGTTAACCACCGTGACCGCAAAGAGAATATCGACAGGCTTGCCTGTCCAGCTCGCGTCCACTGTCGGCAACGATTTTATTGCCTCCCGGTTGTAGGCGCGTGAAAGCTGCGCAAACTGCACCTGGTTGGTAAAGTCTTCAAATTTAAAACCGCTGGCATCGCGAATGGCGTTGCCTCTCATGACAGGACCCAACTGCACGACCAACGGCTGGCCCAGTAGCGTAAGAGTGAGCTTTTGCTCGCGTGGGTTGCTGACGTCAGTCCCGGTCACCTCGCTGTTCAGGCGGACAAAGACGCTCTGTGGCGTAGCGCCAGACGCCTGGCGCACTTTTTCCAGCGCAGTCGCGTCCAGCGCATGTTGGTTCGCTGCGTCAATCACTCGAGATTGCCAGGTTTGTTGCGCGATCTGCTGCGGGGTGAGATGGTCGAAGCTGGGTTTCGCGTTCGGGTCGGCAGGCAGCACTGGCTTGCCATTCTCATCTAAGTCCACCACCGTGCAGGCCGTCAGCAACAGGGCGGCGCAGCCCATCAGCACGGCGCCCCATTGTTTTAACCGCATCATTTCCGCCTTACTCGCTGAGGTTGAACATGTTGAGTTTTTTCGCATTGCCACTATCGATGAGGATGCAGTCCATCAACTGCTTCTCTTCTTTCTGGGCTTTCCCGTTCTTCAGGAAAAAGTCCGCCTGTTCCACGGCCATTTGCGCCTGCTTCCAGCCGGGCTGGAGAACCGTGGCCTTAATGTTGCCCTGCTTGAGTATCGAGTCGCGCGTGTAGTCGCTGCCGTCGAAGCCGACAACAATCACGTCGTTTTTACCCGCGGCTTTCAGCGCTGCTTCCGCCCCCAGCGCCATGGTATCGTTGCCGGAAATCACGCCGACGATATCCGGATTGGTCTGCAGAATGGCTTCCATACGGGTAAAGGCCTCCGTCTGGCTCCAGTTCGCCGTCTGCTGGGCGACCATTTTCATTTCCGGATAGTCGTCCAGCACATCGTGATAACCCTGCGAGCGGACGCTGGCGTTAGTGTCTGACTGACGACCTAATAGTTCGACATACTTGCCTTTACCGTTGAGGAGATTGGCAAACTTTTCTGCGCCAAGCTGGGCGCCCTGATAGTTGTTAGAGACGATCTGCGCCACGGCGACGCCGGTTTTATTGATCTCCCTGTCGATTAAAAATGCCGGCACACCTGCCGCTTTTGCTTTTTCCAGCGGGCCGACGGTAGCATCCGCGCCAGCATTATCAAGGATGATGGCTTTGGCTTTCCGCGCAATAGCCGTTTCAATCAGTTGGTTTTGTTTGTTGACGTCGTCGTCGTGAGAGGCGACCAGGGTGCTGTAACCCAGTTCTTTTGCTTTCGCCGCTGCGCCGTCAGCCTCGGCTTTAAAGAAAGGATTATCATGTGAAGGGGTAATGATTGCGATCAGGCCATTATCGGCGGCGAAAAGTGAGCCAGATGCGGCCATCATGGAGGCAAACAGAACAGACTTTATCAGGGTAGTTTTCATTATTATCTCCGCATTGAATATATATTCAATAATGATTTATTATTCAATGTAACCATAAAGCGGCCAGTCAGAACTGTCTACGGTTTGCACAGGTAATTTCTTAAAAAGCGAAAAGGATCACGCTTCGCGAGTCGGGCAGGTACAGGTAATAACGAGATCGTCTTTTATCAGATGATTGATTTGAAGGGGGAAATCAGCAAGTTGCAGGGAGAAGCTGGCGGTAAAACGTAAATGAACCTGCTGCGCAGTGAGCGCCACAATCCGGGCGCTGTGGAAGCCGGGCAGGCCGGAAGCGTGTGAGGACCAGGCCTTAAACCCACTCTCTTTCGCCGAAAACGCCAGCGTCAGCGCCAGCGGGAAGGGCAGGCCGCTGCGCAGCAGCGCCGTTTTTTCCGCCGGGCTGATAATGCTGCTCTCCAGCTCCGCGGCCAGCTGTGGGGTAAACCGGCGCTCGATATCGACGCCCACCGGCCGATCGGCGATCACCGCCAGCGCGCGCTGGCCGCAATGACTTATGCTGCCGAACCAGGGCGTGGGCCACAGCGGCTGGCGCTGGTCGCCGATGGCGGGAAGCCGTTTCTCCCCCACCTCGCGCAGGGCGTATGCCGCGGCGATGCGTCCGGCCAGGTGCTCCGCCTGCCGCTTGCCGCCCCACCCGGTCAGGCTGGCGTGATAGGGCAGCCAGAACAGATCTTCAGGCTGGAAAGTCGCCGGGTCGAAGTCGATCTGCTGGATGGTATAGCCGGCCAGAGGCAAAACGGTGCGATGGTGGCGCATAGGATAAGGTTACCGCGGTTGCCCCCGCCCTTTGTCCAGCAAGGGCGGGGGAGGGAGAACCCGCTATCAGAAGTGGGTGTTGACGCTCAGGTACCAGGTGCGGCCCGATTCATTGTAGGTCTCGGCGCCGGCGCCATACATATAGCCGGTGGCGCCCCCGGTGGTCTGGGCGTTGCCCGCGCGCCAGTGGCGCTTGTCGAAGACGTTATCCACGCCGCCGGTCAGACTGACGTATTTGGTGACGTCCCAGGTCGCGCTCAGGCCGAGGATGCTGTAGGGGCTAACCTCGTTCTTCTCGCTGCCGGTGACCGGTTGACCCTTGTAGTTGTACTTCTTCGGCTCCTGCTTGCCGTACCAGGTGAAGGTCGACTGCAGCGAAACGTCATCGCGAACCTGCCAGCTCAGGGTGGAGTTCAGCGTGTATTCCGGGATAATCGACAGACGATCGCCGGTCTCTTTGTTCTTACTCTGCAGCATATAGGTGATGTTGTTGGTCCAGTTGACGGTCTCGCTCACCGGAACGTTCAACGTCCCTTCCAGGCCTTCCACCACCGCTTTCGGCACGTTTTCCCACTGGTAGAGGTCAGTGCCGCTGCCGTTGGTATAGACCGGGGCATAGCCCGCTTCAATCTTATTGCGATAGTCGTTGCGGAACCAGGTGACGCCCGCCAGCCAGCCGTCGCGTTTAAACTCGAGGCCAATCTCTTTGTTGATGCTGGTCTCGGCTTTTAAGTCGTCGTTACCCTGCAGATAGCAACCGGATTTACTGGCGTAGCAGCCCTGTCCTTTGCTGTAGAGAATATAGTTCGGGTTGGTCTGATACAGGCTCGGTGCTTTATAGGCGCGAGCGATACCCATCTTCAGCGTGAAGTCGTCCCACAGCCCCTGCGACAGGTTGAGGGACGGGCTCCAGTTATTGCCGACAATGCTGTGATGATCGAAACGCAGCGCCGGAGTCAGCATGGTGGTGTCGGTCAGCTCCATGTTGTTCTCGGCGAACAGCGAGAAGATTTCCGCCTGCGAGTACGGGCTGCGGCCGGTGCTGTCGTAACCCGGAATTTCGCCTCCCGACAGCGCCTGGGTGTTGGACGCGTTATCCTTCATCCGCTGTTGATTCCACTCGCTGCCCAGCGTCAGGTTCTGATTAACCAGGTAGTCGAACGGGATACTGACTTCACTGTGCAGCATCACATCTGACAGATCGATATCCGAGAACTGATTACTGTTAAAGATCCCCTCGGTGCCCCCGGCCAGGCCTTCGCCTTTGCGCGAGTTGCGGGTGCGCTCGTACTGCGCCCAGTTGCTGGTGGTCACCCCGTTGTCCCAGGCGCCGTTCCAGGTGACCGAGTAGGTGTTGCGGTACAGCCGGTTGGTCTCTTTACCGTAGTTCTCTTTTACCAGGTCGTTGGTGTTGGTGTTCTGGGTGTCGCCAGCGTAGAGGTTGCCCTGGCGGCTGTAGCCGGCCTCAAACTCCAGCGACTGCATCGGAGCGAATTCCCAGCGCACCAGACCATCGATGTTTTTGTTTTTCACCCCTTCGCGCCCGGCCGGCAGAGTATCGGCATAGATCCCGGTACGCTCGGACTGATGGCCCTGGTTGATATCCCAGGCGTCAGCCTGCGTTTTGTCGAGGTTACCGAACAGGCGGAAGCTAAAATCGCCGCCCAGCGGGCCGCTGAGGCTGAAGTTAGTGCGTTTGGTGGAGCCTTCATCCTTGTGCTCCGGGGCGTTCATATAGGTGTTCCATGAGCCGTGCCACTCATCGCCGGTTTTTTTGGTGATGATATTCACCACGCCGCCGGCGGCGCCGTTGCCGTAGCGGGCGGCGGCCGGGCCGCGAATCACTTCGATACGTTCGATCATCTCCGGCGGCACCCAGCTGGTATCGCCGCGGGTGTCGCGCTCGCCGCGCCAGCCAAGGCGCACGGAGTTGCGGCTGGTGACCGGCTTGCCGTCGATCAGGATCAGGGTATTTTCCGGGCCCATGCCGCGGATATCAATCTGGCGGTTGTTGCCGCGCTGGCCGCTGGTGGAGTTGCCGGTCAGGTTGACCCCCGGCATGGTGCGAATGATCTCCGAGACGTCGCGCGCCGGGGGGCGTTTGCGGATCTCATCGGCGGTGATGGTGGAGACGCCCGGCGCCTGCAGGTTCTGCTCGGCGGCGGTGACCACCATGGTCTCTTCAGCGGCGCTGTTTTTATCGTCGGTGGCGGTTTCCGCTGCGCTTAACGGAAAAGCAACCCCGTAAATTCCCAGATTGACCAGCAAGGCCAGGGATTTGATCCTGTTATTCATTGTTATTCCTGCTTTTTGTCGCCACGTTCCCCAAACGCCCCTTCCCACCGGGAGGGGAGGCGGCATAAATGTTGCCAAAAGCGGGCAAAGGCACTCCGTCGCTGGCTGAATAAGCCCGATTTGACATGTTCTGATGAAAGACGCGCTTCCCACGGCGCGCTAATACGCTATTGCAAATGCAAATAGTTATCAATAATATTATCAATAAATAATGACAATTAATTAAAAAAGTCACGCTATACATAGGGTTAATGACAGAATGTTAAGGACAGGAAGCGAGGAGTGGTGGCAAACCCTGCGGGGGCCGCAGTGCCGCGCAGTGGATGACGCCATCGAGGTAACGTTCTGGTGGCGGGACCCGGCGGGGGATGAAACCTGCTCTCCCCATCGTCGGGTATGGCTCTATATCACCGGCGTGACCGACCACCATCAGAATGCGCGTCCGCAATCGCTGCAACGTCTCCCCGGGACCGACGCCTGGTTCTGGCGCACTACGCTGTCGCCGACCTGGCGCGGCAGCTACTGTTTTATTCCCTCCGACCGTGACGATGATTTTTCCCCTGAGGTGTTCAGCGCTGATGCGCCCGACCGCGCGCTGCTACGCGAAGGCTGGCGCAAACTGCTGCCGCGGGCGATAGCCGATCCGCTGAACCCGCACAGCTGGCGGGGCGGACGCGGCCATGGCGTGTCCGCCCTGGAGATGCCGCAGGCCCCCGCGCAGCCCGGCTGGGACCCGCTTAATGAGGCGCATCCTGCCGCCCGTTGCCTTGAGTGGCGCAGCGCGCGTCTGGGCAACCATCGCCGGGTCTGGATCTACACCACCGGCGAGGCTGTCGACCCGCAAACGCGGCCGCTGGCGATCCTGCTCGACGGCCAGTTCTGGGCCGAGAGCATGCCGGTGTGGTCGCCGCTGGCCGCCCTGACCCGCGAGGGGAGACTGCCGCCGGCGGTCTACCTGCTGATCGACGCGATCGACAACCAGCGCCGCGGGGTTGAGCTGCCCTGTCACCGCGATTTCTGGCTGGCGGTGCAGGAGGAGCTCCTGCCGCTGGTCCACGGCTATGCCCCGTTCAGCGACCGCCCGGATCGGACGGTGGTGGCCGGGCAAAGCTTCGGCGGTCTGGCGGCGATGTTCGCCGCTCTCAACTGGCCGCAGCGCTTTGGCTGCGTGCTCAGCCAGTCAGGCTCCTACTGGTGGCCGCACCGTGATGGCCGCGGGATGGGCTTTATCGGCGAACAGCTTCGCCAGGGTGAGGTGTCCGCGGCCGGGCTGCGCGTCTGGCTGGAAGCGGGCCAACGCGAACCGATCATTTTTCGCGCGAACCAGGCGCTACTGGCGCAACTCACCACAACACAGCAGACGATTTTCTGGCGTCAGGTTGACGGCGGGCATGATGCGCTTTGCTGGCGCGGCGGGCTGACGGCAGGGCTTATCCAGCTCTGGCAGCCTCTGCTGTCGCACCCTTAGCATCGCGTTTTACGACAGGAGTTTGATATGCAATTCAGTAACCCCTTCGACAATCCGCAAGGGCAGTTTTACATTCTGCGCAATGATCAACAGCAGTACAGCCTGTGGCCGGCGCACTGCGACCTGCCTGCCGGCTGGACGGTGGTGTGCCCCCCGCAGTCGGCCGAGGCCTGCAACGCCTGGCTGGCGGCCAACTGGTCGACACTGACCCCCGCCCATCATGCGTCATAAGGAGCTGACAATGACCACTCGTTTACCGCTGGTTGCCGCGCAGCCGGGGATCTGGATGGCTGAGCGCCTCTCCACTCTGCCAGGCGCCTGGAGCGTAGCCCACTATGTTGAACTACGCGGCGCCCTCGACCCGACGCTGCTGGGGAAAGCGATTGTCGCCGGTCTGCAGCAGGCGGACACCCTCAGCCTGCGCTTTGAGGAAGAGGAGGGGGAAGTCTGGCAGTGGCTGGCGGCCGACCGCACCTTTGCCGAACCGTCGATCATTGACCTGCGGACGGCGCCGGATCCGCATCGCGCCGCTACGGAGCGGATGCAGGCGGATCTGGCGCAGGATCTGCGCGTCGACGGCGGCAACCCGCTGGTGTGCCATCAGCTGCTGCGCGTCGGCGACGACCGCTGGTACTGGTATCAGCGTTATCACCACTTGCTGGTGGATGGCTTCAGCTTCCCGGCGATAACCCGGCAGATCGCCGCCATTTATCGCGCCTGGCAGCGGGGGGAAGCCACTCCTGAGTCGCCTTTCACCCCCTTCGCCGAGGTGGTGGACGAGTACCAGCGCTACGCCGGCAGCGAGGCCTGGCAGCGGGATAAAGCTTTCTGGCAGGCCCAGCGCCAGGCGTTACCGGCGCCTGCCTCACTCTCTGCCGCACCGCTGGGCGGGCGCGCCGCCGGGAGCGATATCTGGCGGATGAAGCTGGAGATGAACGCCGACGCCTTCCGCCGCCTGGCCAGCCATGCGCCGCAGTGTCAGCCCGCTGACCTGGCGCTGGCGCTCACCACGCTGTGGCTGGGCCGCCTGTGCAACCGGATGGACTACGCGGCGGGCTTTATCTTTATGCGTCGGATGGGTTCAGCCGCGCTGACCTCGACGGGGCCGGTGCTCAATGTCCTGCCTCTGGCGGTGCATATTGACGCCCGGGAGACGCTGGCGGACCTGGCGATGCGCCTCGCCGCTCAGCTGAAAAAGATGCGCCGCCATCAGCGCTATGACGCCGAGCAGATCGTCCGCGACAGCGGCAAAGCGGCAGGGGACGAACCGCTGTTCGGCCCGGTGCTGAACGTCAAAGTCTTTGATTACCAGCTGGATATCGACGGCGTCGAGGCAGTGACCCACACCCTCGCCACCGGCCCGGTCAACGATCTCGAGCTGGCGCTGTTCCCGGATGAGACCGGCGGCCTGTCGCTGGAGATCCTCGCCAACAAGGCCCGGTACGATGAAGCCGAGCTCCATCGCCACATGGCGCGACTGACCGCGCTGCTGGCGCAGTTCGCCGCCGATCCGGCGCTGCGCTGCGGCGAAGCAGAGATGCTCTCCGCCGACGAGCTGGCCCGGCTGGCGGCGGTCAACGATACCGTTGTGCCGCTGCCTGCCACCACCCTCAGCGCGCTGGTGGCCGACCAGGCGCGGAAGACCCCGGATGCCCCGGCGCTGGCGGACGCCCGCTGGCAGTTCAGCTATCGCGAGATGCGTCAGCAGGTGGTGGCGCTCGCGCAGCTGCTGCGTCAGCGCGGCGTGAAGCCGGGCGACAGCGTGGCGGTGGCCCTGCCGCGCTCGGTGTTCCTGACCCTGGCGCTGCACGGCATTGTCGAAGCGGGGGCCGCCTGGCTGCCGCTGGACACCGGCTACCCGGACGACCGCCTGCGGATGATGCTGGAAGACGCCCGGCCGTCGCTGCTGATCGCCACGGAGGATCAACTGGCCCGCTTCGGCGATATTCCGGGGCTGGAAAGCCTCTGCTACCAGCAGCCGCTGGCCGCCGGGGATGACGCGCCGCTGGCGCTGTCAAAACCAGACCATACCGCCTACATCATCTTTACCTCCGGCTCCACCGGGCGGCCGAAAGGGGTGATGGTCGGCCAGACCGCCATCGTCAACCGCCTGCTGTGGATGCAGGATCGCTATCCGTTATCTGCCGACGACGTGGTGGCGCAGAAAACGCCGTGCAGTTTCGACGTGTCGGTGTGGGAATTCTGGTGGCCGTTTATCGCCGGCGCGCAGCTGGTGATGGCCGAGCCGGAGGCGCACCGCGACCCGCAGGCGATGCAGCAGTTCTTCGCCCGCTACGGCGTGACCACCACCCACTTTGTGCCGTCGATGCTGGCGGCGTTTGTCGCCTCGCTGGATGCCGACAGCGTCGCTGCCTGCCGCACGCTGCGGCGGGTATTCTGCAGCGGCGAAGCGCTGCCGACGGAATTGTGCCGCGAGTGGGAGCGCTTGACCGGCGCGCCGCTGCATAACCTGTACGGCCCGACGGAGGCGGCGGTGGACGTCAGCTGGTATCCGGCCTGCGGCCCTGAGCTGGCGGC